>VGBQ01000017.1 GCA_016870425.1 Actinomycetota bacterium
AGTAGTCCCTTCAGGACTGACTACTGCGCGTAGCGGAGTAGTCCCTTCAGGACTGACTACTGCGCGTAGCGGAGTAGTCCCTTCAGGACTGACTACTGCGCGTAGCGGAGTAGTCCCCCCGGGACCGACCAACGTCGTGCGGAAATGAGTACCGCACAGCGGTACGGATTTGCCTAGCGCTACATGACCCCGCCGCCGCGCTCGTCCGTGCTGGAAAAGCGCTGCACGATGTAGATCGGCAGGATCGACACGATGACGAGGAATGCGGCGACGACGTTGACGACGGGCGCCTGGTTGGGACGGAAGAGATTTTGGTAGATCCAAATCGGCAGGGTCGTGATGCCAGGGCCGGCGGTGAAGGTCGTGACGATGATCTCGTCGAAGGACAGTCCGAAGGCCAGCAGGGCACCCGCGGCGAGGGCTGAGCGCATGAGCGGGAACGTCACGTGGACGAAGGTCTGCCAGCCGCGGGCGCCGAGATCGGCTGACGCCTCCTCGACATTGCCACCGAGGCGACGCACGCGAGCGAGTGCGTTGTTGTATACGACCACGATGCAGAAGGTCGAGTGGGCGACGACCAGGGTAAGGAAGGTGAGTCCGCCCAGGAACGACGTGAAGACATTGTTAAGCGCAATGCCCGTGACGATGCCGGGCAGGGCGATGGGCAGGATGATGAGCAAGCTCACCGAGTCCTTGCCGAAGAAGTTGAAGCGCCCGAGCGCGAGAGCCGCCAGGGTGCCGAGCACGAGGGCAATCGCGGTCGCGCAGATCCCCAGGACCACGCTCGTGAGCAGGGCCTCGCGGACGCCCTCGTTGGAGAAGGCGGCCCCCCACCATTTCGTGGAGAAGCCCTCGGGAGGCCAGGACAGGGTTTCGCCGGCATTGAACGAGTTGATGAGAACGACGGCCAGGGGAATGTAGACGAAGAGGAAGGCGATGACCGCGAAGATCGACAGCGCGACCTTGGTCCCGCGCCCGGTCGTCACAGCTTCTCCAGTGCGCCGGTACGCCGCACAGCGGCGAGATAGAGCAGCACGATGACCACGGGAATCGTGGCGAAGGCCGCCGCGAACGGCAGATTGGTCACGTAGTTCTGCTGTACGACGTTGCCCAGCATGATCACCTTGCCGCCGACGATCTGCGCGGTGATGTAGTCGCCCAGGCTAAGCGAGAAAGTGAAGATCGAGCCGGCCACCATCGTCGGGAAGATGATCGGCACGATCACGCTGCGGAAGGTGCGCCAGCCCTTGGCGCCCAGGTCGGCAGAGGCGTCCAGCATCGAGCTGGGCAGCCGCGTGAAGCCGGCGTAGACCGGCAGGATCATGTAGGGCAACCACAGGTATGTGAGCGTGAGGATGATGCTGAACTCGCCGAAGCCGGGACTGTCTAGGCCGAAGGGTGCGAGGAACCACGCGATCACGCCCTGCTCGGGGCTGAGCATCGCGCGCCACGCGTAGACCTTGACCAGGTAGCTCGCCCACAGCGGCGTGAGGATGAGCGCGACAAGCAGCGGCTGCCAGCGCGCCCGCGCGACGCGCGCCATGAAGAAGGCAACCGGCACGCCGATGACGAGGCACAGGATCGTGACGCCGATGGCGATCCCGAGTGTGCGCAGCATCGTCTGGAGGTACGCCGGGGTCGTGAAGACCTCGACGAAGTTGTCGAAGGTGAAGGTGCGCACGAGCGCACCCGTGAAGCCATCGACGGTCCAGAAGGCCGTGAGGAAGAGAGCGGCGAGGGAACCCAGGTAGACGACGACCAGCCACGCCATCGGCGCTGCGAGCAGCGCTGCGAGCCTTGCTCGCGGATGGCGATAGCCGAAGCCTCCCTTCGGAGGAGTCGCGGTCGTCGCTGTCGACATGGGTTCCCTCGCCGTCAATCAGTTACGAGCGGAGCTCCGACCAGGCCTTCGACCACTCCGAGTAGGGCACGCACTTGACGTCCGTGCGCCCGTCGAGGCAGACCTCGGTCGGCGTGTTCCAGTAGTAGACGTTCTCCCAGTAGGAGGGTTCGTTGGCGTGGTAGGTCGCGCACTGCTCGGGATCGATGTCGCACGCCTTGACGTTGCTCGGCGCCTCGCCGAACCACGCCGTGGCCTGCTGGTTGATCTCGGGCGATGCGATCCAGTCGAGCCACTTGTAGGCGCAGTTGAGGTTGGGGGTGTCCTTCGCGACCATCCACGTGTCGGACCAGCCCGTCGCCCCCTCCTTCGCCTTGGTCGAGCCGATCGTCGCCGGGTCGAAGCCATTGACGATGACCTGCCACGAGGTGGCCGCGGTCATCGTGCCGGCGTTCACGGCGTCGATCTGCTTGAGGTAGTCATTCCAGTACTCGCTCACGAGGCCCTTCTGCTGCTTGAGCAGGTTGATCGCCGCGTCGAACTGCGTCTGGTCGAGCGCGTAGGGATCGGTGATGCCGAGGTCGGGCTGCGTGGCCATGAGATAGACGGCCGCGTCCGCGATGTAGATGGGCGAGTCGTACGGCCCCACGCCTCCGGCGGCGGGCGAATCCGGCTCGAACATCACCGACCACGAGTCGACCGTGTCGCCGACCTTCTCCTTATTCCAGACGAGGAGATTGGCGCCGCGGCCGTGCGGCACGCCGTAGGCGACGCCGTTGACACTGTTATGCGACTTCATCTTCAAGTCCGGGAAGATATCGGCGTAGTTGGGTACCAGATCCATGTTGATTGGCTGCACATTGCCGCCGTAGATCAGGCGCAGCGAGGCGTCGCCGGACGCCGACACGACATCCCATCCGCCGCCCTGCATGAGCTTGACCGCCTCGTCGGAGGTGCCGAAGGTTTTGACGTTGACCTTGCATCCGGTCTGCTCCTCAAAGGGGCCCACCCAGTTGGCAGACGGGTCCGTGCTGCCGTTCTCGGCTGAATCGGCGTTCAGGATGCTAGGCCGGGTAGACGCGGCCGGGGCCGGTCACGCTCACCACGACCGCGTCGCCGGGCCGCGGCGGAGGGGTGCCACCCGGCACGCGCACGGGGATCGCGGTGCCGTCGGCGAGCTCGACGCGCAACATCGAGTCGTGACCGTGGTAGGAGGTCTCGCGCACGACTCCTGCACCGGGCAGCGGCGCAGGGCCCGCGGGCTCCACGGGGCAGGAGAGCACGAGTTGCTCGGGACGGAGAACGACGGTCGCCTCGCCGTCGCGGGCGAGTGACGTCGAGGCGTGCACGGGGATGTCGCCGAGGGCGCAGGTGACGCGCTCCCCCTGGGCGACAGCGGGCAGCTCGACGGCATCGCCGACGAAGCGCGCGACACCGAGATCGGCGGGGACGTCGTACACCTCCAGTGGGGTCCCGACCTGCACGATGCGCCCGTCACGAAGCACGGCGACCAGGTCAGCGGTGGAGAGCGCCTCCTCCTGGTCATGCGTGATGAGGATCGCCGTCGTGCCCAGGCCGCGCAGGAGCTCGCGCACCTCCGCACGCAGACGCACGCGCAGTGCAGCATCCAACGCGGTGAAGGGCTCATCGAGCAGGATCACATCCGGCCGCGGAGCCATCGCCCGCGCCAGCGCGACGCGCTGCTGCTGGCCGCCGGAGAGCTCATGGGGGCGGACATGTGCGTAGTCGGACATGCCCACCATCTCGAGCACCTCCGCGACGCGCCCCGCAGCAGCGCCGCGCGGCAGGCCGAAGGCGACGTTGGCCGAGACGTCCAGGTGAGGGAAGAGCGCGCCCTCCTGCGGGACGATGCCGATGCGGCGCTTCTCCGGGGGCACGAAGGCATGGGGGAAGCCCGGCCCCGCGCCCGCCACCAGACGCTCGCCGAAATACACGGTGCCGGCCGTGGGCTTGAGGAATCCGGCGAGCACGCGCAGGAGGGTGGTCTTGCCCGAGCCGCTCGGGCCGAGCACTGCAGCCACAGCCCCTGACGGCACGGACAGGTCGAGGTCGCTGAGGACCGCATCGCCGCCGTAGCCCGCCGTCAGACTGCTCACGTCAACGCTCGTCACGGGGCCACCGTATCGGCGCTCGTATCCGTGTCCGCGCGTGTCATCGCCCGGCTCAGCAGCCACGCGGGCCCTGCGGCGAGGACGACGAGCGCGATGGCATAGGGAGCGGCTGATCCGTACGCCGCGATCTCCGTGCGACTCCACAGCTCCGTCGCGAGCGTGTCGAGACCGGTGGGACGCAGCATGAGCGTGGCCGGGAGTTCCTTCATCGCGGTGAGCAGCACCAGCAGTCCGCCAGCCGCAATGCCGGGCAGGGTCAGCCGGAAGGTGGTCTCAGCCCACGCGCGCAGCGGGCCGCGGCCGAGGGTGCGTGCTGTCTGCTCGAGCACCGGCGACACCGACGCGGTCGCGCTGCGCGTCGCGCCGATCGCCTTGGGCAGGAAGAGCACGGCGTAGGCGAAGGCAAGGATGAAGATTGTCTGGTACGCCGCGGGGAAGACCGCGAGCGTGAGGAAGACGAGCGAGAGACCGACCACCACCGCGGGCAGGGCGTGACCGGTGTAGGAGACGGTCTCGATCGCGCGCACCGAGCGAGTGCGGTAGCGCGCAGCGAGGATGCCGACCGGCAGGGCGAGCAGCACGGCCAGGACAGCACCGGCGAGGGCGACGCCGAGGGAGGTGAGGGCGGCCGTGAGGAGCTCAAGCGGATCCAGCGGCGTGCGACTGCCCTCCAGCATGCGCAGGACAAGCGAGACGAGCGGCACACCGAGGGCGAGGATCGTCAGGCCCGTGAGCCACGCGAGTGCGCCGAGGCGAGCGCCCGCGCCGAGCGTGACCGGGATAGCGGCGCGCTGCGTGCCGGTGGCCACGCGCCAGCGCCGAGTGCGCCCGCGCACTCGACGCTCGGCATAGACCAGCAGCGCCGCGAGACCCACGAGCACCAGCGCCAGCACGGCAGCGCTCACGCGGTCGAAGCTCGCGCGATAGGAGGCGTAGATGACGCGCGTGAAGGCATCAACGCGCAGCAGGGCGACCGCGCCGAAGTCCGAGAGGACGTAGAGCGCGACGAGGAGAGCGCCCCCCGCGGCGGCGGGCCAGGCCTGCGGCAGCGTCGTGGTGGCGAAGGCGCGGACGGGCCCGCGTCCGAGGGAGCGCGCGACCTCCTCCAGGGCCGGATCGCTGGAGCGGAAGGCCGCCGTGACGGGCAGCACGACGTACGGCGAGGACACCAGCGTGAGGATGAGGGCGGCGGCCCAGAAGCCGTGCATGGAGGGAAACTGCGCGAGCCAGGCGTACGCCGCGACGTACGACGGGATCGCGAGCGGGAGCGCGACGAGCACGAGCCACATGCCCCGAAGCGGCAGTGTCGATCGCGCGACCAGCCACGCGGTGGGGATGCCGATGGCCAGGCACGCGGTGACGACGACGAGCACGAGCGACACGGACGTGCCGATCGTCTCGAGTGTGCGAGGGCGCACGAGCACCTCGATGATGCGCTGTAGGCCCGCTTCGCTCACCCGCACGAGCAGGTAGACCAGCGGGATGAGCGCGACGACGGCCGTGACCGCGCCCGCGGCGATCAGCAGGCGCGGGGGGCGCCCGGTGGCCCGGCGACGCGTACGTGTCGCTGCCATCAGATCAGGCCGACATCCTCGAGCATCGCGAGGGTGCCGGGGAGGTCGGCGAGCTCGGCCAGGGCGATATCGGGGCCGCGCAGGGAGTCGAGCGGGGGCAGTCCCTCCGCGGCTGCGACCGACGGCACCAGTGGGTATTCGAAGGTGTTATCGACGAACCACGCTTGCGTCTCGGGCGAGAGCAGCCACTCGACGAACTTCGCGGCATTCGGGTTGTCGGCGGCCGACTTCAGGATGCCGACACCCGCGACGTTGACCAGGCTGCCGGGATCATCGGGCTTGGTGAAGGCGATCTGCGCCCGCATAGCGTCGGGCCCGACCTCGGCGGCCTTCTCGTACCAGTAGTAGTGGTTGACCAGGCCGAGAGCGGCCTGGCCGGTGTCGACGGCGTCGAGGATGAGGCCGTTCTTCTCGTAGGTCTGCACGTCGTTGGCGACAAGGCCCTCGAGCCACTGCTTGGTCACGTCGTCGCCCTGCGAGATGCGCATGGCGGTGACGAAGGCCTGGAAGGAAGCATTGGTGGGCGCGATCGCCACCTCGCCGCGCCACTTCGGATCGGTGAGATCGAAGACAGACTGCGGCACCTCGGGCGCGGGCACCTGCTCGGGGTCGTAGGCGATGACGCGTGCGCGACCGGTGACCCCGGTCCAGTCGGCGTTCGGCGCGCGGTAGTTCTCGGGCACGGTCGTGGCGACGGAGGCGGGCAAGGGCGCGAAGAGGCCAGCCGCGTCGACAGCGCCGAGCGCACCGGCGTCCTGCGCGAAGTAGACCTGGGCCGGGCTGGCATCGCCCTCCTCGATGAGCTGGGCCGCGAGTTCGGCCGTGTCGCCGTAGCGCGCCTCGAGCTGGATGCCGGTCTGCTCGGTGAACTGGGCGAAGAGCGGCCCGACGAGCTCCTCGGATCGGCCCGAGTAGACCGTGAGCGGGCCATCGGCCGAGCCCGAGCCGCCACCACCGCATGCGGCGAGGAGAGGCAGGGCCAGCGTGGCGGCCGCCAGACCCAGCAGGGCCCGCGTGGATCGGATCACCGAGAACTCCTTAGGTAAGGCTAAGTTAGGATTGCCTTACCTTGGGCTACGGCGGGCCCCGGTGTCAAATCGCCTACTCTCGCCCCATGTCGCCCGGTGCTCCCACGGTGGAGCCGCCCCGTCTCACGCGCGGGTCGACCCTGGGCTACTCCGTGGGTGCCACGGGCACGGCGGGCTTCGGCACCGTGCCCGGGCTGCTCCTCGCGATATACCTGACCAACACCCTCGGGGTGGCTGCGGGCATCGCCTCGCTGGTCGTGCTGGTGCCCAAGCTCTGGGACGTCTTCTTCCTGCCCTACGTCGGCACCCTGAGCGATCGCGCGGTGGCCCGCACGGGCAATCGCGCGCGCTTCCTGGTCCTCGGCGCCGTCGGCATGCTCGTGTGCTTCCCACTGATGTTTGCCGTGCCCGCGGGGGTCGCTCCGATGGCAGCCGCCGCGTGGGTGCTCATCGCCTTCCTCATCGCGGCGTCGGCGTTCGCCTTCTTCCAGGTGCCCTACATCGCGCTTGCCGCGGAGATCACCGACTCCCCGCGCGAGCGCACAACGCTCATGTCGTGGCGCGTGGGATTCCAAGTGGTCGGCATCCTGCTCTTCGGCGTGGGAGCACCGGTGATCGTCAGCCTCCTCGCGGATGAGAACTCCGGATACCTCGCGATGGGTGTCGTGGTCGGCGCGCTCATCGCCGCGGGGATGCTCATCTGCTGGCGCGTCGTACGCCGCCTGCCTCGCTATGTGAGCGAGTCGACCGCGCGCACCCACTCGCCGATCCGCCAACTGCGCACCGCCTGGGCCGCGCGACCCTTCCGGACCCTCGTCAGCGCCTTCATCCTGCAGGCACTCGGGGCAGGCGCCGTGCTTGCCGGCGCGCCGTACTTCTCCCGCTACATCCTCGGCGTCGCGGACTTCGGGATTGTCTTCGGCCTGCTGCTCGTGCCCGCCGTGATCGTCATGCCCCTGTGGGCCTTCGTCGGGCACCGCCTTGGCAAACGGCGCGGCTTCCTCATCTCGTCAGCGCTCTTCATGGCCGGGCTGCTGCTGTCGCTGCTCGCCGCACGGCTGCCGCTCGCCGTCGCCCTGCTGCTCATCTGCGTGACGTCCGTCGGCTACGCCGGGATGCAGATGTTCCCGCTCGCGATGCTGCCCGACACGATCTCGGACGACGCGGCACGCACGGGCGAGCAGCGCGCGGGATCCTTCACGGGAGTGTGGACGGCCGGAGAGACCGCAGCCTTCGCCATCGGGCCCGCGCTCGTGCTGCTGCTGCTCGCGGTGACCGGCTACATCTCGACGACGGCCGGGCAGGTGGTGGAGCAGCCCGCGCTCGCGATCACCGGGGTGCAGTTGGCCTTCTCAGTGCTGCCGGTGGTGCTCGTCGCCCTGAGCCTGCCGCTCATCTGGCGCTACCCGCTGAAGTCCTAACCCTCGCCGAACGGTCAGTTGTCGGGGGAATCCCCCTCATGGGAGAACCCGACAACTGACCGTTCGGCGTGAGAGTTACGCGAGCGGGAGGTACGCCGAGAGGTCGCTGCGCTCACCGCTCGCGCGCAGGCGCCCGCTCGCGATCGCATCCGGCCAGGTCAGCGCACCGGTGACCAGCCGCAGCCAGGTGGGCGCATCGCACTCCACGACGGCCGCCGGAGTGCCGCGACGATGGTTGACTCCCTCGACAGCCTGGATCGCGGCGTACGGCGGGATGCGCACCTCGACGGACTTGCCCGGAGCGGCGCCCTTGAGCAGGTCGAGAGTCGCTGTGACGGCAGCGCGCTCGACCTCGGGATCGGGCGTGCGATCCATGGAGTACGCCGTCAGACATGCCTGGAGCTGCTGGGCGAGTGCGGGATCGGCCATGGCGCCATTGTCGCCGCACCCCGCCGACGTCGTCGCGCACCCCGCCGACGTCGTCGCGCACCCGCGAACTTTGGGCGGATAGTGCCCCTGGACGGCCGTATCCGCCCAAAGTTCGCAGGTCAGCAGCGCTCGTCGACCCAGTCGAGCACGACCGAGAGTGCCTTCTCCCAGCCGCCGTCGAGCATGAGGTCGTGCCCGATGCCGGGCAGCCAGACAGGATCGACGCCGTACGCCGCAGCCGTGACCTCCACGGCCTTCTCGTCGACGACGCGGTCATCGGGGGTGCCGACGACGAGCACGGGGCAGCGCACGGGCCCGATGCGATGGGGCAGCAGCAGCTCGTACTGCGCCCACGGGGACTCACGGCCGAGCCGGTCGACATAGCGCGCGGCGGTGGCCTCGTCGAGCCCGGTGAAGAGCTGCTCGGCGCGCAGCGGCAGCGTGCCACCGGCGAGCACCTTGGCGGCATCGAGCGGACGCTTGCGGATGAGCTTGGGCATCTCGTACGCCGCACCCTGGATCGGCGCCGGCGTCAGCAGTGCCAGGCCGCGCGGTGAGTAGCGGTCGGCGACCAGTTGCGAGACGAGCGCGCCCATCGAGTGGCCCACGAGCACCGGCTGCTGCGGCAGCTCGGTGATCGTCTGCATCACATCGTGGACGTAGTGCCGCAGCAGGGTCCGCCCGAGGCGTTTGCGACCGCCCGAGTCGCCGTGGCCGCGCAGGGACACGGCGTAGACGGGGAATCCTCGCTCGGCAGCCGCGGGCATCCAGTGCTCACGCCAGCACCAGGCACCGTGGGCGAGTCCGTGGACGAAGAGGATCGGCGGCTTGCGCGTCGCACGCGGCGCGTCGATCCAGCCCTCGGGCACGATGGACAGCACCTCGCGGTGCGCGCTCGTGGGCGGCACCGACCAGTCCCACAGGCGCATGACCTTGGACGAGCGGCGCAGCCGGCTCATCGCGCCGCCGCCATGACAGATGGCGTCATCGACTCGATCCGCTGCAGGTCGCGCTCGATGGCGCGGAGGTACTCCTGGTGCGCGATCTCGTAGTAGTGGCGCGTCGAGTCCTTGTATTCCGCGCCGCCGGTGAAGCGCACGCCGGTCTCCGCGACCATCGCGTCGTAGAAGCGCTGGGCTGCCTGCGGATCCTGCGCGCGCAGGGCGGCGTACGTCGCGATGAGCATGCCCTGCCAGTGCGCGATGGTCCACTGACCGCTGTCGGGCTGGATGAGTCCCGACACCGCGAGGGTGGGCGTGGCGGGCGTGAAGATCTGCCGCGCGAGCACCGGGTGGTCGCCGTCGAGGTTGAGGTAGGAATCGTCAAGGAAGGGGAAGTGCGCGAGGTATCCCGTGCAGAAGACGACGACGTCGATCTCCGCGCTCGTGCCGTCCTCAAAGTGCACGGTGGAGCCGTCGAAGCGCGCGATATCGGGCTTGGGCGAGATGTCCCCGTGGCCGACGTAGTAGACGAGCTGCTGATTGACGATGGGGTGGGTCTCGAAGAACTCGTGATCGGGCTTGCGCAGGCCAAACTTCTCGAAGTCGCCGACGGTGAGGCGCAGCACCGACTTGAACATCACGCGACGCAGGGCCAGCGGCAAGCGCAGGGCGAGCAGGAGGTCGGCGGTCTGGTCGGATGGCCGGCCGAAGGCGTACTTCGGGTTGTAGTAGTAGCCGCGGCGTGTGGAGTGGAAGGTCTCCTTGGCGTTTTGCGCGCTCTCCACCGCGACGTCACAGCCGGTGTTGCCCGCGCCCACGACGAGCACGCGCTTGCCGCGCACGACGTCGGCGCTCTTGTAGTCAGCGGAGTGCTTGATCTCACCGGTGAAGGTGTCCTGGCCCGGGTACTGCGGGATCTTGGGCCACCAGTTGTGTCCGTTGGCGATGACGACCCCGGCGTACTGCCGCGTGGTCTCGTCACCCGTCTCGCGGTCGCGCATCGTGACGTCCCAGCGCTGATCCGCGGCAGGCGTGACGCTCACCACCTCGGAGTTGAAGTGCAGGTGGTCGAGCAGGCCGAAGTGCTCGGCGTAGGAGCGGAAGTAGCGGTGCACCTGCCAGTGGGACGGATAGTCCGGATAGGCGTCGGGCATGGGGAAGTCGGGGAACTGCGTGAAGGGCTTGGTCGAGATGAGGTGCGTCGACTCGTAGACCCGGGAGTTCTCGGCGTGGAAGTTCCAGTTGCCGCCCAGGTCCGTGTCGCGCTCGAAGCCGTCGGCGTCCAGGCCGAGCTGGAGGAGGTTCTTCAGGGCAGACAGCCCGTGGGGGCCGGCCCCCACGACGGCCCAGGCTCCCCCGCGGTCGATGACGTCGCTCATGGGCCAAGCATCCTGGCGCGCGGGTGAGCCTGCAAACGGGGGCGACCTCGGCGGGAAACCGCCGCTTCCCGGGCAAATCGGACGATTCGCTGTAGGGTCTTCCTGGGACAGTCGTAGATCGGGGGACCCCATGACCGTGCCCAATGACTCGGACAGGTTGCTCACGCCTGCGGAGGTCGCGCAGCTCTTCCGCGTGCACCCCAAGACGGTGTCGCGCTGGGTGCAGGCCGGCAAGCTCTCTGCAGTGCGGACCCTCGGCGGCCACCGCCGCTACCGCGCATCCGAGGTCTACGCGCTGCTCGATGAGTCAGGCATCGGCGCACCCGTCGAGGTCATCGCTCCCTAGACGGTCAACGCCGGGCCGAAGAGGGACGGGAACGTCGACTCGTGAGCCTCGCGCAGCTCGGTGAGGGATATGACAACGTCGCCCACCTGGAGCACCTGCTCCCCGACATGATCGGTATCCGCGCCAAGGCCTGAGTCGACGGCACCGATGCGGTGTGCCGGGAGGCCGCGTGCGGAGCACATCGCGGTGAAGCGCATCTCCTCCGAGCGCGGGATGACAACAATCGCGCGACCGGGAGACTCCGACCACAGGAACGTGGCGGCCTCGACACCGTCCGGTGCCCACACGCGCGCGCCCACGCCGGAGCGCAGTGCCATCTCCACGAGGGTCTGGGCCACGCCGCCATCGGCGACGTCATGGGCCGCGGTGAGCATGCCATCGCGGAGCCGGCGATGAGGATCTCGCCGAGGAGCTTCTCGCGCGCGAGGTCCGCGCGAGGCGGCGTACCGCCCAGATGACCATGCATGACATGCGCCCACTCGCTGCCGGCGAAGTCCTCGCCGGTGTCGCCGAGCAGGTAGATGATCTCGCCGTCGGGGCCCCAGGCCATGGGAGTACGGCGTTCGACATCATCAATGACGCCGAGGACGCCGACGACCGGGGTGGGCAGGATCGCGGTGTCGCCGGTGGAGTTGTAGAAGCTCACGTTGCCGCCTGTCACGGGGATGCCGAGCTCAAGACAGCCATCGGCGAGGCCGCGCACCGCCTCGGCGAAGGTCCACATGACTGCCGGATCCTCGGGCGAGCCGAAGTTGAGGCAGTTGGTGACGGCGAGCGGCTTCGCCCCGGTGGTCGCGACGTTGCGATAGGACTCTGCGAGCGCGAGCTTGGCGCCCTCGTAGGGATCCAGGCGGACGAAGCGGCCATTGCAGTCGGTCGACACCGCGACGCCGAGGCCGGTCGACTCGTCGATGCGGATCATGCCGGAGTCCTCGGGCTGGGCGAGCACGGTGTTGCCGAGCACGTAGCGGTCGTACTGGCTGGTCACCCACTTCTTGGACGCGAGGTTGGGCGAGGCCGTCATCTGCAACCAGGTCGCGCGGATCTCCTCGGGTGTCTGCGGGCGCGGCAGTGCGCGGGCGTCGGCGGCCTGCAGCGCGTCGAGCTCGGCGGGGCGCGCCATCGGGCGGTTGTAGACGGGTCCCTCGTGCGCGACGGTGCGCGGTGGCACGTCGACGACGCGCTCGCCGTGCCAGTCGATGGTGAGCCGGCCGGTGTCGGTGACCTCGCCGATGACGACGGCCTCGACCTCCCACTTGCGGCAGATGTCGAGGAAGGCGTCGATGTGCTCGGGCGTCACGATCGCGCACATGCGCTCCTGCGACTCGCTCATGAGGATCTCCTCCGGCGAGAGCGAGGGATCGCGCAGCAGCACGCGGTCGAGGTGCACGTGCATGCCGCCCTCGCCGTTGGAGGCGAGCTCGCTGGTCGCGCAGGAGATGCCGGCGCCACCGAGATCCTGGATGCCCTCGACGAGCCCGGCACCGAGCACCTCGAGCGTGCACTCGATGAGCAGCTTCTCCATGAAGGGATCGCCCACCTGCACGCTCGGCCTCTTCGCGGGACCGTCCGCGTCGAATGTCTCGCTCGCGAGCACCGAGACCCCGCCGATGCCATCACCGCCGGTGCGCGCGCCGTAGAGCACGACGAGGTTGCCGACGCCCTTGGCCGAGGCGAGGTGGATGTCCTCATGCTTCATCGCGCCGACACAGAGGGCGTTGACGAGCGGATTGCCGGCGTACGTCGCGTCGAAGACGACCTCACCGCCGATATTGGGCAGCCCGAGGCAGTTGCCGTAGCCGCCGATGCCCGAGACGATCCCGGGGAGCACGCGCTTGGTGTCGGGGGCATCCGCGGGGCCGAAGCGCAGCGGATCCATCACGGCCAGCGGACGCGCGCCCATGGAGAGGATGTCGCGGACGATGCCGCCGATGCCGGTGGCTGCGCCCTGGTAGGGCTCGACGTACGACGGATGATTGTGTGACTCGACCTTGAAGGTCACCGCCCAGCCGTCGCCGACATCGACGACCCCGGCGTTCTCCCCGATGCCGACCATGAGCTGCGGCCAGCCACCCTCGGGCTGCTTGTCGCCGAACTGGCGCAGGTGCACCTTGGAGGACTTGTAGGAGCAGTGCTCGCTCCACATGACGGAGTACATCGCGAGCTCACTGGAAGTGGGCCGTCGGCCGAGGATCTCGCGGATGCGGGCGTATTCGTCGGGCTTGAGGCCGAGGTCGGTGTAGGGCTGCTCGGCCTCGGGGGTCTCAGCGGCGCGCGCGACAGTGTCGAGGCTCACGCGCCGATCCTGCCATGGCCGCCGCCTTCACCCCGGAGCCGGTGCGGGGGTGAATTCCCCGAGGCAGACTGCCCATCAACAGGACATACGAGCGGACGGAGGCGCACACTGTCACCGGCAAACCCCCCGGATGCGGAGAGACGATGAAGTCGCTGGTGCGCACGTCAGTTGTTGCAACGACCTCCCTCGGTCTTGTCCTGGCCTTCGGGGCCCCTGCAGCTCAAGCTGCCGCCTCCGTCGGCAAGCCCTGTGCACGGGCCGGAATGACGACGGTCGATGCCAAAGGTCGCAACCTCGTGTGCGCGAAGGTCAAGACGGGCAAGGACAAGGGCAAGTTGCGGTGGAGGCTCGCATCCACACCACCGCCGACTCCCACCCCCGCCAACGCCGAACCGGGCGCCACCTGTGCGACTTCGGGACAGCTCGCGCCCATGCGCGGTGTCGGCATCGCCATCTGCAAGTCAGGTCGGTGGGCGTATGCATTCACCCAGGACCTGCCGCCAACGACGGGCTACGCGTCACGGCCGAGTTGGTACCCGACAGTGGACACGGTCTTCGGTCAGCCCGAGACGACCTGCTCTGCGTCGACGGTGAAACTCACCCACACGATCATTCCCCTGGACACGCTCACCTCATCGATCCCCTACGGCGCCATGATCGGCAGTCATGTGACTCCGATCGATCACGCGTACCTAGGCCTGAAGAGCCTCGAACTCACGGATGCCGCTCGGCAGAACGCCCCGTTTGTGCCGGTGACATCCCCGGCAGCCGGCACCGTGATCGAAGTGGGAACGCTGCCCGCGGAGGGCACGACCACCGTGAATCGCGTCGTCATCAACCACGGGTGCGGTGTCTACACCGTCTACATGGTCCTGGACCGGCTTCAGGCCGGGGTGCAGCGGGGGACGAAGCTGGCCGCAGGGCAGCAGTTCGGCTCGCAGCGCGATCACCCGCTCGACTTCAACGTCTTCTCCGGGGGCACCTGGCTGACGGGCCTCGCCAATCCGCTGTCCTACGCCTATGGGGAGGCGTGGAAGCCCTACACCGCCGACCCCACTCCGTTCTTCACGCCCGAACTCGCCGCCGCCTACGAGGACGTGATGCAGCGGACGCAGGCTCCGCGCTGGTGGAAGGTGGACTTCGACGTGCGGGGCGCCGCATCAGGCTCGTGGTTCCTGGCGGGCACAGCGGGATACTCGGGCATCCCGATCTCATCCATCAAGCCCAACGAGTGGATCCAGGCCGGCCAGGTTCCTGGAAAAAACAACTACGCCTACGGCCACCTCGCCCTCGCACCTCACTGGACCACCCCGTCGACCTGGATTGCATCCATGGGCTGGTTCGCCGACGAAGCCGGTGACGCCGACATGCGAGGAGGCGGACAGTTCGCCATTTCGCTCGCCGGGGGACTTCCCACTCCTGATGAGGTGACCGTCGCAGACGGCACGGTGGTGTACCCGCTGCACTCGATGGAATTGCGTACCGCCGATGGAGACCCCTACCAGATCGATCCCACGACCAAGACACCCATGCCGGTCGGTTACCAGACGGTTCCAGGGCCATCGAAACAGGGCACCATGGCGGTCCGCGTCAATGCCGACGGATCGCTGACGGTGGAAGTCATCGCGAATCCGTCCGGCACTTTCTCGGGATTCACCTCTGCCGCTCGCACCTACGCGCGCTGATTGCCCGACCGGGGACCTACGAGGCTCACGCGTTCGCTCCGGTGAAACTGCGTACGGCGGAGACAAAGAAGCCGAGGCCATCGGTGGACGGGCCGGTGAGCGACTCGACCGCGTGCTCGGGATGGGGCATGAGGCCGACGATCGTGCCCGCGGGATTGGAGATGCCCGCGATGTCGCGCAGGCTGCCGTTGGGGTTGACCTCGAGGTAGCGCGCCACGACGAGTCCGTCTCCCTCGAGGCGGTCGAGCGTCGCGTCGTCGGCGACGTATCCGCCCTCGCCGTTCTTGAGCGGGATGACGATCTCCTCGCCTTCGGCGTAGGCCTTGGTCCACGCGGTATCGGTGCGCTCCATGCGCAGGCGCTGGTCGCGGCAGACGAAGTGCAGGTGGTCGTTGCGGGTGAGCGCGCCGGGGAGAAGGTGGGATTCACACAGGATCTGGAAGCCGTTGCAGATCCCGAGCACCGGCAGGCCTTCGCCGGCGCGCTGGATGATGGTCGTCATCACCGGTGCGAAGCGGGCGATGGCACCGCAACGCAGGTAGTCGCCGTACGAGAATCCACCTGGGAGCACCACGGCGTCCACTCCTCTGAGGTCGTCATCGCCGTGCCAGAGGGAGACGGGATCACCGCCGGCGAGGCGCACCGCGCGCGCGGCATCGCGATCATCGAGCGAACCCGGGAAGGTGACGACGCCGATCTTCACTCTTCGACCCGCGTCACTCTTCGACCCTCAGGTCGTAGCTCTCGATGACGGGGTTGCTCAGCAGCTCTTCGGCCATGCGGTGCAGGTCGGCAATCGCCTCGTCTGTGGCGTCACCGTCGAGGGTGATCTCGAAGCGCTTGCCCTGACGGACGTCAGCGACGCCGTGTACGCCGAGTCGGGTGAAGGCCCCCATGACCGCACGTCCCTGAGGGTCGAGGATCTCCGGCTTGAGCATGACGTCGACGACGACTCGAGGCATCGGATCCCCTCCGGGTGGGCGGCGGCGCCAGTCTAGATCAGCGCCAGAAGTTGGCGGTGACGCGCGTCGTCCCAGCACCCGTGGGACCGGAGACGGATCCGGCCGCCCCGCCGTACTCACCCGTGCCACCGATGATGGGCAGCCGTGCCGGCTCGGTGCCGAGCAGCATCCCGCTCACGACCATGGTGCCCGTGGTGAAGCCCTGCTCGATCATGGCGATCACCGGTGTCACGCCGTCGATCTCGGGATACGTGAGCGTGGTGGAGAAGTAGTCGCCCTTGGGCTGCTTGTCCCGCGCCGGGGTGATCGCACCGGAGGCGTAGACACCCGTGTCCGTGTCGGTAGTGACGGTGACCGCTCGCTTGCCGACGTTGTTCCAGGCGAGCGGCTTGCTGCCCCCACCGGGCTTGGCTAGCCGCGCGGTCACGGTGCGACCGTCAGCGCTGAGGATGAGCTCCCCGCGGACACCCGCGTGGGTGCCGGTGCCGCCCAGGATCGCGAACGACATCGGCTTGGATGACCGCGCGCCGATGGTGCGGGCAAAGATGGTCGAATCCCCGTCGAAGATCTGCAGGTCGATGCTCTGACGCGGTGAGCCGATGTTGGTCGCCACGGCAACATAGGAGGTTGCGCCACGTGCGGCACGCGTGAGGGTGACCGACCCGAGGCCACGCCCCGTTGACGTCGACACGGGCGCATCGAAGGCGAACGTCTCCTTGCTCAGGTTCTTCTCGACGAACACGTCGTACATGAAGAGGTACTTGCCGGTCTTGCCCTGCGGGATGAGGTTGAGAGTGCCCCTGGCTCCGGCGTAGGCGCCGGTGCCGCCGACCACGGGCATGATGTGCAGCATCTGCGGCGGCTTGCCCTTGGGATCCTCATTGACCGACTGGGCGAAGATCTGGCCCTTCTTCAACTGCACCTGGGACTGGGTGTCGCGGAGCTCGGCATCGGCCTTCTCGCCCGGGGCGACCACGCGGATCACGGTGGTGAGCGTGCCGTCGCCCACGCTGCCGGAGACCTTGCCGGTGGTGACGGTGAGGTCGCCGATGCCCTGCGGATTGCCGCTCGGGTCAATCACGCGGCGCGTGAACTCCCCCGTGAGGCTGAAGCTGTCCTTGACGAGGTCTCGGGGCGCCGGTGCAGCACTTGCGGGGGCCACGACGAGCACCGTGGCGGTCAGGGCAGCACCGACAGCAAGGGCGGCGAGCTTCTTCACGGGACCTCCTAGCGATTCCCTCGAGGGTACGACGGCCCGTGAGGGTGAGGCCAATCCACTCAGGCGGCAGGCGGCAGATCGCTGCGGTAGACGAGCAGGCGGGCCGCCGTACCCACGGCGAGGACGTCGGCGCTGAGGAGATAGGGGACGTTGCCGTGCAGGACGGAGGTCACCGCGGCCTCAACCTTCATCGCGAGATCCGGGCACATCATGCGCGTGAGCGCCATCGGACCGATCTGGATCGTGTCGTCATGCAGGCTGACACTGGCGTGGCCGGTGTTGCAGCCGGCCTCGACGTGCAGGTGGCCGTCGGTGATCTCCAGCGTGGCGCGGATCCCGCCGGGGAGGGGCCAGGCGCCATCGGCGTCGCGGATCTCGGTGAGCACCCAGGTGGTGCCCTCGAGCGGCCAGACCCGCGATGCGGGGTCCGGGTCGGGCGGATTGACGCCATCGTCGAGCACGATCCCAGCGTCCCACGCGCAAGGTGCGGAAGCGAGCCTCACGCGTAGGCTCGCGTCGTGAGCAAGCGCCTCTACGACCTCTTCTGGGGCACCTCCCTGCGCACGACGACCGCCCTGCATCGCGTCGTCCACAGGGTGAGCGGGGGTCGGGTCTGGCGGCGATTCCCCGGCGGCGCCCAGGTCGTGTGGATCACCACCATGGGCCGCAAGTCGCAGCAGTGGCGCACCAACCCGCTGCTGGCCGCACGCGTCGACGACGGCTGGTGCGTGGCGGGCTCCAACGCCGGCCAGGCCAAGGTGCCGGGCTGGGTCTTCAACGCGCGCGAGCACCCCGAGGGCTACGTGCTCATCAACGACGACGCGTGGCACTGCACCTTCGTCGAGGCGGAGGGCGAGGATCGCGACCAGCTCTTCGAGCGGATGGTGGCGATGTGGAAGTCCTACGAGATGTACGCCGAGAACGCCGGTCGCTACATCCCCGTCTTCCGGATCGTCCTCGGCGAGCGCGTCCCCAAGTCCGCCATCCCCGCCTAACCCCCGGTCAGCGGCGGACGCAGCGAAGGTTCCTGAAGTTGTAGGTGTCTACCAACTGCCGCGGACCTGAGAAGACACCCTGGAAGACCACCCACCGGCCGCGCGGCACCGACGTTGAACGCACGATGGTGCTCTCGATGGCCACATTGTTCTCGTCCTGACTGACGAGCGTCGCGGTGAGACCTCCCGGGCACATGGCCGTGGTCTTGATGGCGACGCCGAAGCAGTTCAGTCCCTGCTGCCAGCAGCGAAGGTAGTCGTAGTCCATCCAGGAGTAGAAGAACGTCGACGATAGGCGAGTCCAGTTCGCGGTTGGCTGCACGGTGGGCAGACGCACAGACCAGCGTTGCGATGCGCGCTGGCCCGCGAGGTCAACTGCCGCCATGTCCACCGTGTAGGAGCCCGGCGACAGCACCAGCGAGGAGGGAGGGGCAGTGGGGCGCGTGCCTCGCAGGCCGGGCCCTGGACGGGTGCCCCCGAGCGTGATCGCCCGAGTCCCCTTCACGGAGAGTTGCACAGTGTTGATCCACATGTCGTCGGTCGCTGACAGGGGCATCTCGTAGGTCGCTCGCGCGGTCCCCGTCACTTCCTGACCGAGTCGGCCCTCACGATCGCCGGAGCCCCACATGGCCTGCGAGGTGGACAGCGCACACGTCGTGCCGGAGCATCCCCCCAGTGCTTCGGGCCCGATAACGGGCGGTGAGAGGTCTGGCGGTCGAGAGACGCGTACCGTCGCAGCGGAGGGCGTCGCCGCCAGCACCGTCACGGTGGAGCCATCCGGGAGGGTGCGGGAGCGGCCCGTGTCGAGACCAATACGGATGATCCCCTCGGTGAGCATCTCCGGATCCGACAGGGCCACGGTGCCCTCCTCGAAGCGGTACGGCTCGGGCCCCTTGTCCGGATCGTCGTCCACCAGACGGATCACGACCCCGGCCCCAGGACCGTCACCGGACTGTGCCGCACCAGCCTGGAAGTCCGCGGGACGGAAGTCCAGGACGATCTTTGCGCGGTCGAGCCACGGGAGGTAGACCGCCCGGGTCCCGCTGGCCGCATCCACCGGTGCCAGTGTGATGTCGCGCGTGACGCCCGGGGCAACGGAGTCGATAGAGGCATCGGGAAGGGCCCCGAGAATGTTGATGTTGTGGGCGTGCATGTCTGCCTGACGCCATACGCACGTCGAGCGGCAGTCCCAGAAGCCTCCGTGACCCATGAAGTCGAGCAGGTCGCCGTACTCCTCCAGGTCTGGTGAGCCACCAGCGGGCCAGGACGGCTCGGTCCCCCTGGGAACCACCGCACGGGAGTGCATGAGTCCGATGTTGTGACCGACCTCATGCACGAAAATACGCATGAGGTCCGCCTCATCGATTCCCGCGCTGACCCACAGTCCCGGGGCGCGCAGGTAGCCCCGACCGCCCACGTTGCACTGCTCGGCCGGCACGGTCGGTGTGATCACCGCCCAGATGACATCAGCGGCTCCTGCGGAGGGAGTAAGAGGCAGCAGCGGAGCCATAGCGTTTTCGGCCGGGTCCATGCTGCACACGGAGTCGCCATAGGCCGGCAGCGTCTGCGCCGGTGCCACCATGCGTAGGCGGACCTTGCCTGACGTGGTCCGGGCGTACCAAGCGTCCGCAGAGGTGACCATGTTGGACAACTGTGTCGCGGTGAGATCAACGGTGCCGTCCGCCGTGTCCATCGTGAATACACGCACGTCGTAGGTCACCGGCGCAGCGGTGCGCGCGCGCCCGACCGGAGGCGTGCGCAGCGGCGACGTGCCCGGCGGCGGCAGCACCATGTCGGTGCCCGGGACGGTGCGCGCCTCGGCACCGAGGTCCGGCGCGAGTGCCGGCAGCGTGAGTGGAGACTGAGTGCCGGCCCGGTCCGTCGGCTGCTCAGCCGCCCACCCCGGGACAGCGACGAGCGCGAGCACCGCGCTGACCGCCGCTAGCCGCGCGACCGTCCCCCATCCACGCATGGCCGCCCCTCCTCGTGGCTGAGTGTGCTCCTCCCGCGGGCAGGATGCACCCCAAACGGCCGCTCAGCCCCGGGCGGCGGAGGCGGACGCGACCATGTCGCGCAGGTCGCGCTGGGCGCTCCAGCCCAGCTCGGCGGAGATGCGATCGACCGAGGCCACGAGCTCCGGTGGATCCCCCGCTCGCCGGTCGACGGCGACCGCCCCAACATCGCGGCCGACGACGTCTGACACGGCACCCATCACCTCGAGCACGCTCGAGCCCACGCCGGTGCCGACATTGAAGACCGCGGCCACGCCGCCCGACTCACACAGCGCGGCCGCCGCCACGTGTGCGGCTGCGAGATCGCTCACGTGGATGTAGTCGCGCACGCAGGAGCCGTCGTGCGTGGGGTAGTCGCTGCCGAAGACCTGGGGAGCCTCGCCGCGATCGAGGGCATCGAAGACCATGGGGATCAGGTTGTTGGCGCTCGTGTCGCCGAGCTCCGGCGAGCCAGCTCCCGCGACGTTGAAGTAGCGCAGCGTCACCCACGACAGCGGTGTCGAGTCGGCTCGGGCGACAGCCTCGTCACGCACCATCCACTCGCCGATCACCTTGGTCTCGCCGTACGGCGACAGCGGCGTGAGTGGTGAATCCTCGGAGATGGGTGACCACGGCGGCTCGCCGTAGACCGCTGCCGAGGACGAATAGACCATGCAGGGTGTCGCCGCATCGGCCATCGCCTGCAAGAGCGACACCATGCCGCCGACGTTCTCGCGGTAGTAGAGGAGTGGCTGCTCGACCGACTCACCGACCGCCTTCTTGGCCGCCAGGTGGATGACGCCGGTGACGCCGTCGAGTGCGCGGCGCACCGCATCGGTGTCGAGCACGGAGGCCTCGACGAAGTCGGCGCCGTCGGGGATGCGCGAGCGCAGGCCGGTCGTGAGGTCGTCGAGGATGGTCACCTCGCGGCCGGACGCAAGCAGATCGAGCGCGACATGCGCGCCGATGTAGCCGGCTCCCCCGGTGAGCAGCCACCTGGTCATGCGAATCGCTCGCCGGTGAGCAGCTCATAGGCCTCGACGTACTTCGCGCGCGTCCGCTCGACGATCTCGTCGGGGAGCGGAGGCGGGGGCTCGCCGGAGTCCTTGGTCCAGCCCGAGGCCGGCGAGGTGAGCCAGTCGCGCACGAACTGCTTGTCATAGGACGGCTGCGGGTGCCCGGGCTCCCATTGATCCGCGGGCCAGTAGCGCGACGAGTCGGGGGTGAGCACCTCATCACCCAGCACCATGCGCCCCGCCCAGCGGCCCGCGCGCGCGATGCCGAACTCGAACTTCGTGTCGGCCAGGATCAGCCCGCGCTCCTCTGCAATCGCTGCCGCGCGGCGATA
>VGBQ01000018.1 GCA_016870425.1 Actinomycetota bacterium
TCGGCGAGATCGAGCGCCTCGCCGTCGGCCCACTCGCTGAGTCCTACCTCTCGTCCGACCGCAACCCGCCCGTCTACGACCCCGCCACGTGCACCGTCACGATGCCCGAGGACTTCAAGAAGTCCTTCCGCGCGCTCATGGACTCCGAATGGTGGCGCCTGGACCTGCCCGAGCACATGGGCGGTGCGGGGTCCTCTCCGTCACTGCGCTGGGCCGCCGCGGAGATGTTCCTCGGTGCCAATCCCGGCACGTTCCTCTATATGTCCGGGCCCGGCTTCGCCACCATCCTGGACAAGATCGGCAACGACGACCAGAAGCGCTGGGGTCAGCTCATTGTCGACCAGGAGTGGGGCGCCACGATGGTCCTCACCGAGCCGGACGCGGGCTCCGACGTCGGCGCCGGGCGCACCAAGGCCTTCCCCAATGACGACGGCACCTGGCGCATCGAGGGCGTCAAGCGATTCATCACCTCGGCCGAGCACGACATGTCCGACAACATCGTGCACCTCGTCCTGGCCCGCCCCGTCGGAGTCGAAGGCGTTGGCGGCCCGGGCACCAAGGGCCTGTCCCTCTTCCTCGTGCCCAAGTACCACGTCGACCTCGAGACCGGTGAGATCGGCGAGCGCAACGGCGTCTACGCCACCAACGTGGAGAAGAAGATGGGCCTGAAGGTCTCGACGACCTGCGAGCTCACCTTCGGCGAGAAGGAGCCGGCTATCGGCTGGCTCGTCGGCGACGTGCACGACGGCATCGCGCAGATGTTCATGGTGATCGAAAATGCGCGCATGATGGTGGGCACCAAGGCCATCGCCCAGCTCTCAGCCGGTTATCTCGCCGCCCTCGACTACGCCAAGACGCGCGTGCAGGGCGCCGACCTCCCTCAGATGATGGATAAGTCCGCCCCGCGCGTCACGATCATTCATCATCCCGACGTACGCCGCGGCCTCATGCTGCAGAAGTCCTACGTCGAGGGCATGCGCGCGCTCGTGCACTACGCCGCCATGTGGCAGGACCTCATCATGATGGCGAAGTCCGGCGTCGAGGGCATCGACCTCGACATGGCCGAGCGCGTCAACGACCTCCTGCTGCCCATCGTCAAGGGCGTCGGCTCGGAGCGCTCCTACGAACTCCTCGCCACGTCACTCCAGACCTTCGGCGGATCCGGATACCTCCAGGACTACCCCGTGGAGCAGTACGTCCGCGACGCCAAGATCGACACCCTCTACGAGGGCACCACGGCGATCCAGGGCCTGGACTTCTTCTTTCGCAAGATGATCCGCGACCAGTTCAAGGCGATCTTCTACCTGGCCGCGCAGATCACCGAGACGGTCAAGGGAGATGCCGGCAACGGCGTTCTCGCGGCCGAGCGCGAACTTCTGGGCAAGGCACTCGAAGACGTCCAGGGCATAATCGCCGCCCTCGGCGGTTGGGCCATGGCATCCCAGGAAGACTCCACACAGATCTACAAGGTCGGCCTCAACACGACGCGGCTTCTCCTGGCTTCCGGCGACCTCGTGATCGGCTGGCTGCTGCTGCGCCAGGCCGAAGTCGCCCTTGCCGCACTCGAGGCGGGTGCCTCGGGCAAGGACAAGGACTTCTACGCGGGCAAGGTGCTCACCGCGAAGTGGTTCGCGCAGAACCGCCTGCCACTGCTCGCCGCCGAGCGCGCCGTGGCTGAGGCCACCGACGACGCGATCATGAGCCTTCCGGTGGACGCCTTCTAGACAGGGCCGACACAGGCGTGAAGGCCCGCGGTCCGGGGGGACCCGCGGGCCTTCACTTGTCCTGACGGCATCCCGACCGACCGTCCTCCCGTCCCTGACGTTCCCCCGAGGGTGCCTGCGACGAAAGCGGTCGATGGCAGGGGGCCCTACGCACCGTTGCGCTGAGTGGTCGCTAAATCGCCGCGTTAGCGACCACTCAGCGCAACGGTGCGGATGGGGGTTTCCGGGCCGACCGTGTCAGGATCGGGGCGTGCCCGCGAGCGAGAGCGCCGCAAGCGTTGCCGAGCTCTTCCTGGAGTTCGGGCTCCTCCTCGTCGGGCTTGGGCTGCTCGCACGCCTTGCCCATGCCCTGTCCATCTCACCGGTGCCGCTATACCTCGTGGCCGGCCTCTTCTTCGGCGACGGCGGACTGGTCGGCATCACCGCGAGCGATACATTCGTTTCAACCATTGCGGAGTTGGGCGTCGTACTCCTGCTGCTCCTTCTCGGCCTGGAGTATTCCGCCACCGAGCTCGTGCGCACGGCGCGTCAGCAATCACGTGCGGGCATGGCCGACATCGTGCTCAATGCGACTCCCGGGGTCGTCTTGGCACTCATCCTCGGCTGGGGATGGGTAGGCGCACTCGCCCTCGGCGGCATCACCTACATCTCCTCCTCGGGCATCGTCAGCCAGGTGCTGCGTGACCTGCGATGGCGTCGCAATCCCGAGACGGCGCCCGTGGTGAGCGTGCTGGTCATCGAGGACCTCGTCATGGCCCCCTACCTGCCCATCCTGTCCGTCGTGCTGACAGGAGCTGGGCTCGTGTCCGGTCTCATCACGGTGGGTACGGCGCTCCTGGTCGTGGCGATCGTCATCGTCATCGCGCTCAAGGGCTCGGTGCGCTTCCACCGGCTGCTCAGTCCACGCGACCCCGTGGGACTCCTCCTCATCGTCTTCGGTGCGGCCATCGCCGCGGCCGGCGTCGCCGGCCTGGTCGACTTCTCCCCCGCCGTCGCTGCCTTCCTCGTCGGTCTGCTGCTCACGGGGGAGGTGGCCGAGGTAGCGCGCCGGCGCCTCGACCCGCTGCGCGACGTGCTCGCTGCCGTGTTCTTCGCCTACTTCGGCCTCGTCGTCGATCCCGGCGACCTCCCCGCGGTGCTGCTTCCGGCCTTGCTGCTCGCCGTCGTCACCATCGCGACGAAGTTCCTCACCGGCTGGATCGCGGCCCGGAGCGTGCGGAGCACCACGATCGGAAGTCTGCGAGCCGGGGCCCTGCTGTCGGCGCGCGGAGAGTTCAGCGTCGTCATCGCCGGCATCGTCGCGGTGAGCATGGTGCTACCGCCCACTTTCCAGGCCTTCGTAGCCGCCTACGTCCTTATCACGGCAAGCGCAGGTCCACTGCTCGCGCGCCTCGCCGAGCCGATCGGCTGGTGGTGGGAGCAACGTCCTCCGCGGGGTCGGCGTACCCTCGAGGCGTGAAGCGCTTCCTCACCGCCGTCGTGCTCGCCGCTGCCCTGCTGATCCCCGGGGCGATGGCCGCCCCGGTGGCCCAGGCCCACTCCGAGCTGGTGTCGACCGACCCGGCCGATGGGGCCGTGCTCGACGCGCCACCCACGACCGTCAGCTTCACCTTCAATGAAGCGCTCATGCCTGACTTCGTGCGCTTCATCGGCACCGACCCCTCAGGCAACACCGGCGACCTGCCGGTGAGCTCGGTCGAAGGGCCCACCGCCACCATCGCGTGGCCCCCGAGCGCCCCCGGCGGCGAATGGACGGTGAGCTATCGCGTCGTCTCGCAGGATGGCCACCCCGTCGAGGGCGGCATCACCTTCTCGTACGCCGCAGCAAGTCCGTCTCCGTCTCCGACCAGTGCCAGCCCCGCGCCGACATCAGCAGAGCCGACGTCAGCAGAGCCCACGAGCGCCGCGCCCACATCGACGCAACCGACCAGCGCGCAGCCATCACCGTCGACGAGCCCTGCGGCCGACACGAGCGGTGGCACCTCGGGGCTGCTCATCGCCGGCATCGCCGTCGCTGTGATTGCCATCGCGGCCGTCGTCATCGCCCTAGTCGCGCGCCGACGCGCGTGATGCGAGGCTGATGCGACCATGACCACCACGTCCACGCGCGCGGCCGCCGCCACGGCAGGCCCCAGCCTGCCGCTGCTCGCGGTCGGTGGGGCGGTGCTGGGCCTGATCGCGATGGCGATCGGACTCGTGGTCGCCGGTGGCTCCTACGAGCCCGCGATCCCGGGGCTGCCCGATCCGGGACCGGTCGTGGGCTGGGGCCTGCCGATCCTGCGCGTGCTCACGCTGCTGGCCGGTGCTCTCACGGTGGGCTGGCTCATCGGGGCGGCGTTCCTCGACCCGCAGGGCAAGGGTGGGGTCGTCTCGCCGACGGGTCGTCGCGACCTCACGCGCGCGACGATCACCGCGGGCGTGTGGGCCGTGCTCGCGCTGCTGCAGATGTTCTTCCTCCTCGCCGAGATCCTCGGCGTCGGGCTCGATCGTGCGATGATCCCCGACGTCGCCGCGACGTACGCCTGGGAAGTGCCGCAGACGCGGGCCCTCGCCGTCATGGCGCTGCTCGCGGCCATCATCGCCGTGGGGGCGCTCGTCACCTCGACTCTCGGCGTGTCAGCGGTGTGGACGGTGCTGGCCGTCGCTGCCGTGTCGCTGCCCGCGCTCGCCGGACACGGTTCGGGGCTCGGTGATCACGCGCTGGCATTGAGTTCGGCCATCGCCCACTCTGCCGCGGCGACGGTCTGGATCGGTGGACTCATCGTGCTGGCCTTCCATGGCCTACGCCGCGACGAGGGATTTGCCACGCCCGGAGCATTGCGCACCGCCGCCCAGCGTTTCGGCTTCGCCGCTCTGGTGAGCGTGCTTCTGCTGGCGGCGACCGGCGCAGCCAACGCCTACACGCGCCTCGACACCGTCGACCAGTTGATCACCACCGACTACGGACTCGTGACCTCCGCCAAGATTGCCGTGCTCGTCGTGTTGGTCGGCATCGCCGCCGTGATCCGCAAGCGTCTGCTTCCTTCACTCGATGGCGAGTCGAGACGTGCCACCTTCCTCAAGGTCATCGCCCTCGAAACGGCGCTCGTCGTCATCGCCTTCGGCCTGGGTGTCGCGCTCGCCGTGAGCCCCTACCCGCGCGTGGAGTCGCTGCTGCCGACGTACGGCGAATCCCTGCTCGGCTATCCCTACCCGCCCCCACCCGACGCAGCGGGGATCATCTTCGGCCTCCAGGTCGAGCCGCTCTTCCTTGTCGCGTGCCTCGTGGCGGCGGCGCTGTACGTCGCGGGCGTCATCACGCTGGTCCGTCGCGGCGACAGGTGGCCGATCAACCGCACGATCTTCTGGCTGCTCGGCATCTCACTGGTGATCTGGACGACGAATGCCGGTATCTCGGTCTACGCCCAGGTCTCTATTGGCCTGCACATGGTGCAGCACATGACCATGTCGATGCTTGCTCCGATGTTCCTCGTGCTCGGCGGCCCCTTCACGCTCGCGCTGCGCGCCCTCAAGCCGTCCACGACCGGTCGATGGGGCCTGCGCGAGTGGATCGTCTGGGGCCTGCACTCCCCCGCGGCCAAGATCGTGACCAATCCGATCTTCGTCTTCGCGATCTTCAGCCTGAGCATGTTCGCGCTCTACTTCACCCCCCTGATGGCGTGGTTGATGGGCAGCCATGTCGGCCATCTGGGCATGCAGATCCACTTCATCGCCTCGGGCTATCTCTTCGCGTGGATCATCATGGGCGTCGATCCGGTGCCGACGCCTCTGCCCTACTGGGCGCGCTTTGGCCTCATCCTGCTCATGGTCGGCGTGCACGGCTTCTTCGCGGTCGTCGTCATGATGGGCAGTGAGCCGCTCGCTCAGGACTGGTACGGCATCGTCCGCCCCGACTGGGTCACCGATCCGCTGGCCGACACGAAGTACGGCGGGCAGGTCGCCTGGGGGATCAGTGAGATCCCGATGCTCTTCATGATCCTCATGGTCGCGTGGCAGTGGATGCGCTCCGACGAGCGCGAGGCCGCCCGCAAGGACCGCCAGGCCGACCGGGACGGCGACGCCGAGCTCACCGCCTACAACGAGCGTCTGGCCGCCCTGGACGAGCGCTCCCGCCGCGGGACCTGATACCCTGGGGGGTATGCAGATTCGTCGATTCGCCCCCCTTGCCCTGGTCGGTGCCCTCCTCCTCACCCCCACGCTCGCCGCGTGCGGAAGCTCGACGGAGGCCGCGCCCGCTCCCACCACCTCGGCCTCGCAGCCGGCCGCGCCCGTCCGGGTAGGTGTAGCGGAGTGGATCCCGGTCGCGCAGAGCCCCGGCACCGTCATCATCGATGTCCGCACGCCCGAGGAGTTCAACTCCGGTCACGTGCAGGGTGCCCTCAACATCCCCGTCGAGTCACCCGACTTCGCCCAGCAGGTGGCCGCACTCGATCCCGGCACGACGTACGCCGTCTACTGCCGCAGCGGCAACCGCTCCGCGGTCGCCGTGGCCGAGATGGGCAGCATGGGGTACGCGCACCTCTACGACCTCGAGGGTGGCTTCGCCGACCTTGAGGCCGCCGGGTTGCCCACCGCGTAGCCTGACCCCGTGCCCCGGGTCGCCCTACTCCAGATCTCCTCGGACGCGAGCGAGGCTCCCCAGGACCGCATCGAGCGCGTCCTCGGGATGCTCGACGAGACGCTGCCCCAGGCCGATCTCGCGGTGCTCCCCGAGTTGTGGATCTCCGGGGCGTTCGACCTCCCCCTCGCCCGCGCGGTGGCAGCTCCGCTGGACTCTCCCGTCATCGAGCGGATCGCGGCGATGGCGGCCGCCGCGCGGACGTGGGTGCATGCTGGTTCGTACGCCGAGCGGCTTCCTGACGGTCGCACCTTCAACACCGCGGTCCTCATCGGTCCCGACGGCGGCATCATCGCGACCTATCGCAAGCGGCACCTCTTCGGCTTCGCCACCGGAGAGCGCACGCTGATGTCATCGGGCGATGCGCTTGTCGTCGCCGAGACGCCTCTCGGGCCGACCGGGCTCGCGACGTGCTACGACCTGCGCTTCCCCGAGATGTTCCGCGATCTCGTCGATGCGGGGGCGGAGACCTTCCTGCTCTCCTCAGGCTGGCCGACGCCGCGCATCGAGCACTGGCGTGTGCTCGCACGTGCGCGCGCCATCGAGGACTTGGCCTGGGTGGTCGCGTGCAACGGTGTCGGCAGCCACGCCGACATCACGCTGGGCGGCCACTCCATCGTGGTGGACCCGCAGGGCGCAGTGATCGCCGAAGCCGGCGACGAGGAGACCGTGCTCTTCGCCGACATCGAGCCCGCGAGGTCTCCGCAGTGGCGCGAGGCCTTCCCCGCACTGGGTGATCGCCGCTGAGAGCAGCGTCGGTCACGGGGTGATGCAGAAGGCATCCAGCACCGCGTGCGCGCGCTCGTCGCTGCCGGTGTGCGACACCCGCTCGAGCCACGCTGACCGCGTCCCCCGTCCGGTCGCCAGCCCGACGTAGGAGTCCCACGGCATGTCGAGTGCGACGGTGGGCACTCCATCGCGAGCCGCTCGGACTTCGCCGACTCCGTCCGCACTCACCCCGACGTACGCCGTGAAAGCGATCGGACCGGTCACTCGCAACTCGAGCGTCTCGCCGGGCTGCGCACCCGCCTTGTCGGCCCAGACACCGGGAAGCCCACGCAGCAGGTGCGCCGCGGTCGCTTGCGCACCCGGGGACTCCGCGTGAACCGGCCGTCCCACGACCGCGCGGATGTCCTGCTCGTGCACCCAGGAGTCGAAGGCTCGCACCCGCAGGTTGTGGGACAGGGGCACCGGGCCCAGCAGTCCGACGATGATCTCCTCCGGATCGCGCGCGCCTGACTCCAGGAGCACACGCCGCCGCTGCACCGCCTCGTCCAACTCCGCGAGGACGCGCTCGCGCTCCCAGGAGCGCCGCAGGTCCACCGGCTTCTCGACCAGCCGCGCGAAATCCGACTGCGCGTGAGGGAGGTCCGCCCACACCGGCGCGTGCTCATCATCGACATGCCCGCCGAGGAAGCCCTCAAGCCACGCCACGTGTGCAACGACATCCCCGACCGACCAACCGGACAGGTCGGTGGGAAGGACCCACTCATCGTCGGTGAGTTCCCACGCGAGTTGGGAGAAGTCATCGTGCGCCTCCAGCCACGCGGCAAAGAGCACGTCGAAGCCCGCATCAGCGGGCAGGGGAGCGGCCATGCGCCGTGAGGATACGCCCCCGCTCAGTTGGTCGTGAGACGAAACTCGATCTCGTACGTCGAACCGCCACCGATGGCCTGCACCGCATAGCCATACGTGCCCTGGCGGTCGAGCTGGAAGTTGAGGTAGTACTGCCCCCCACGCACGGACGTGAAGATCCCGCTGCCGATGCGCTGGAAGGAGCCGTGGCAGCCGCTGCCCGCGGGCGCGAAGCGCACCAGCTCCAGGCGGGTGCCGTCCTTGAGAGCAGACGCCGCCTTGCCCTGGATGACGACGTTGCGTCCGGCGGCCGCCTTGCCCGTCGGCACGAGGTTGGCGCTGCCACCCTGCCAGGCCGAGAGATTGGGCTTGACCGTGAAGCCGCACTTCTCGAGCGTCGATGCCGATGCGCGCGGAAGTGCCTGAGCAGCAGGGGCGACGGCCAGGGTCGTGGCGACGACAGCGGCGGCAAGGGCTGCGGTGACGGCGATGCGGGGACGTGACACGGTGTTCCTCTCGATAGGGGTGCTTGCGAGAGGCGAGCCTAGGCAGATGGCCTGCGCGTGAGTAGCACGACGCGCCGTGGTGAAGCGTGGTCTCGCCGTCGGCGCGATCAGATCATCACGCGGAAGTTGTCGAGTGTGCGTGCAGCGAGATCCGCGTCTCCGGAGATCACCACCTGCTCGCGCCACGGCTGCGGATCTCCGCGCCCACATGAGAGGGCGAGGTACGCCGGCCACGACATCGCGAGCGTCACCGTCGCGGCACCCGCCTGATCGAGGAGGTCGTCACCGACCATGCGCGCGCGCCCGTCCTCGCCCACTGCCACGATCGCACCGCCCTCGATGCCCGGGCCGGTGATGCGTACGTCCAGCACCTGCCCGGGCTGCGCACCCGCGAGCTTCGCCCAGACCTTGCCCAGACCCGGCAGGAGCTGCGACGCCGTGGCCTGAGCGCCCAAAGAGTCGAGGTGACCTGGACGCCCCAGCGCATCGCGGATGTCCTGCTCGTGCACCCAGGTGTCGAGGGTGCGCATGCGCAGCACGCGCCCGAGCGGTGCCGCACCCAGCGGGCCCATTACCTCGAGTGTCGCGTCGCGCGGCCCCGAATCGAGTTCGGCCGTGCGGCGCGCAATGCGGTCAGCCAGCTCGATGAGCACAGCCTCACGGGTCCAGGAGCGCCGCAGGTCGACCGGGATCTCGGTGATCTTGCCGAAGTCGTTGGCCACGTGCGGCAGCGAATCCCAGTCCGGCTCATGCGGCGGGTCGAACTCACCGATGAGCATGCCCTCGATCCAGCTCACGTGCGCGACGATGTCACCGACACTCCAGCCGGGCAGCGCCGTGGGGGCATCCCATTCGGCCTGCGACAGCGGGGTGACCACGTCGATGAAGTCCGCGGACGCTGACTGCCATGCGGAGAAGAGTTCGTCGAACGTTGCACTGTCCGGTAGGGGAGCGGCCATGCCTCGAGGCTAGCCGCCTAGTGGGGCGGCCGGTGGAGGTACGCCGCGACATCCGCCAGGAACGCCGACCCCGACGCGCCATCAACGACCCGGTGATCGAAGGCAAGTGAGAGCTGCATGACCGGCCGGACCGCGAGGGCTCCGTCGACGGCCCAGGGGCGCTCGACGATGCGGCCGGTGGCGAGGATTGCGGCCTCGCCCGGGTTGAGGATCGGCGTACCCCCATCAACGCCGAAGACACCGATGTTGGTGACGGTGATGGTCCCCTCGACGGAGTCAGATGGGGTGAGTCGCCCCTCGCGCGCGCGCTCCGTGACCTCGGTGATGGCGCGCGCGAGCCCGGAGAGGGAGAGGGATCCGGCATCGCGCACATTGGGCACAACCAGCCCGCGCGGACTCGCGACTGCGAGCCCGAGGTTGACGAAGGGATAGAGCTCAATCTCCGCCGAGCCGTCGGGCAGGTCGACCCAGGAAGAGTTCACGATCGGCGTACGCCGGATCGCGTGAATGACAGCCGAGGCAGCGATGGTGAGCGGCGTGACGCGGGCATCAGCGAACTCCGGTTCTGCGCGCAGCCGCTTCACCAAGGCCATCGTCGCGCTCACGTCGACATCGACCCACTCGGTGACGTGGGGTGCGGTCGTCATCGAGCGCACCATGGCCTGAGCCATCTGACGCTGCACGCTGCGCACCGGCACACGCTCGCCGCGCACGGGCCGCGCCGCGATCGGCGCGGGTGACGAGGCGTTGCCGGATGCGGCGCGGCGCACATCGTCGCGGGTGATGTCGCCATGCGATCCGGTGGGCGTCACGCGCGAGAGGTCGACACCCAGCTCTCGCGCGAGTGCACGCACCGGTGGCTTGGCCATCGGCTTGCCCGGCGGGACCAGCCGTGTGACTTCCTGCTGGGGTGCGGCGCTCTCCACCCGACCCGCACCGCCCTGCTGGGGTGCGTTCGCACCGCGCAACCGACGGCGCCGCCCCTGCTCATGGCCGACGCCGTAGCCGACGAGCACGGGCTCGCGGTCGCTCACCTCCACGGCGAGGATCGGCGTACCCACCGGCACCACCGCGCCCGGCGCGACGAGCAATGCCGTCACGCGGCCGGTGAAGGGTGACGGCAACTCCACGACCGCCTTGGCCGTCTCGATGTCGACGATCGGCTGGTTGACCGCGATCTCATCGCCCACGCTGATGCGCCAGCCGACGATCTCAGCCTCCGTGAGGCCCTCGCCGACATCGGGCAGGGGAAACTCGCGCACGCTCATACGGCGGTCACCCGATCGATGGCGTCGAGCACGCGGTCGACGTCGGGGAGGTAGTGCTGCTCGAAGCGATTGGGTGGATAGGGGATGTAGGCCCCACCGACGCGCTCCACGGGCGCCTCGAGGTGGAAGAAGCATCGCCGCGTCACCTCGGCCGCAATCTCCGCGCCCACGCCGAGCATCACCGGCGCCTCGTGCACGACAATGCACCGGCCGGTGGACTGCACATCGGCGACCACGGGATCGAGATCGAGCGGTGAGAGTGAGCGCAGGTCGATCACGGAGCATTCCACACCATCCTCGGCCGCGGCATCCGCAGCCTCGAGGATCGTGCGCACCATCGGACCGTAGGCCACCAGCGTGACGTCGGAGCCGCGGCGCAGCACGCGTGACGTCCACGGACTGCCGCTGATGGGCGACACCTCGTCGACCTCGGCGCGATCCCAGTAGCGACGCTTCGGCTCGAAGTAGACGACCGGGTCGTCACTGGCGATCGCCTGCTGGATGGTGACATAGGCCTCCGCCGCATCGGCGGGCGTGAGCACGCGCAGTCCCGGGGTGTGCGCGAAGTAGGCCTCCGGTGACTCGCTGTGGTGCTCGACCGCGCCGATGCCACCGCCGTAGGGAATGCGGATGACGATGGGCATGCGCGTGATGCCCGCGGACCGGTAGTGGTGCTTCGCCACCATCGTCACGATCTGGTCGAACGCCGGGAAGACGAAGCCGTCGAACTGGATCTCCAGCACGGGCCGATAGCCGCGCATCGCCAGGCCCACCGCGGTGCCGACAATCCCGCTCTCCGCCAGAGGGGCGTCGATGACACGGTCCTCGCCGAAGTCCTTCTGGAGGCCGTCGGTCACGCGGAAGACCCCGCCGAGCGGACCGATGTCCTCTCCCATGAGCAGGACCTTGGGATCGCCCTCCATCGCGCGCCGCAGACCGGCGTTGAGCGCCTGCACCATGGTCATGGAAGTGGTGGGGGTCATGGAAGTGGTGGGGGTCATCGACGTCATGACGTCTCCACCGTGGCGAGGTAGTCGGCCATCGCCGCGCGATCCGCGGTGACCTGGCGGTGCGGTTCGGCGTACACATGCTCAAACATCCTGAGCGGGTCCGGAGCCTCCATCCCGCGGATGGTCTCGCGAAGCAACTCGCCGAGCGCGTCGGCCTCGGCATCGACGGCAGCGACGAACTCCGGATCGAGCGCGCCGACCCGCTCCATGTGGCGGCGCAGTCGGTCGAGTGGGTCGAGTGATGCCCAGTGGTCGAGCTCGGCCTCGTCGCGATAGCGCGTCGGGTCGTCAGAGGTCGTGTGCGGCCCGCGGCGATAGGTGACGGCTTCGATGAACGCCGGCCCGCCACCCTCGCGCGCACGATCGAGCAGGGTGCGCGTCACGGCGAGGCCCGCGAGCACGTCATTGCCATCGATGCGCACCGACGGGATGCCGTAGCCTGCCGCGCGCGTCGCCAAGGGAGCACGCGCCTGCCTCGTCACGGGCACGGAGATAGCCCACTGGTTGTTTTGCACGAGGAAGACGACGGGGGCATTGAATGCCGCGGCAAAGACCATCGCCTCGTGCACGTCACCGGTGCTCGTCGCGCCGTCGCCGAAGCAGGAGAGGACCGCCTCGTCGGCACCATCGCGCTGGATGCCCATGGCGTAGCCCACGGAGTGCAGCGCGTGCGAGCCGATGACGATGGTGAAGATGCCCAGCCCCACGCGCCGTGGATCCCAGCTCGAGTGCGTGACCCCGCGATACAGATGCAGCAACTCGACCGGGTCGACTCCGCGCACCTGGAAGATACCGACTTCCCTGTACGTCGTGAAGCCGTAGTCGGTGGGCCGCATCGCATGGCCCGCACCGACCTGGATGCCCTCCTGGCCGAGGACGGGACACCACAGACCCAGCTCGCCTGTGCGCTGCAAGGCGGTGGACTCCACGTCGGTGCGCCGCGTGAGGACGATGTCGCGGTAGAGACGCCTGAGTAGGTCGGCGTCGACCTCGAGGGGGTAGTCAGGATGCTCGATGCGCTCGCCCTCGGGCGTGAGCAATCGGATGACGTCTTCGGTCATGTGTGTGGACCCTTTCGTCGCGGGCCTTGTGGGCCCCATCACATCCAAGCACTGCCCCGGCCCGCCCGAAAGGCCCGCCGCCGGCGACCCGCCGGGACGATCCGACGGCGCTCCCGCCCGGCACCCGTGGACATTCCGGGCGGTGCCACACTGGACGCATGGCGATCAGGGTGTTCCTCCTCGATGACCACGAGATCGTGCGTCGCGGGCTCGCTGATCTCATCGGGCTCGAGGACGACATTGAGGTCGTGGGCGAGGCAGGCAGCACAGCGGAGGCTCTCGCGCGCATTCCCGCGACACGACCCGACGTGGCCGTCCTCGACGTGCGCCTGCCCGACGGCAGCGGGGTGGAGGTCTGCCGCGAGGTGCGCGACACGATGCCGGACACACGCTGTCTCATGCTGACGTCGTACGCCGACGACGAAGCGCTCTTCAACGCGATCATGGTCGGAGCCTCGGGCTACGTGCTCAAGGAGATCCGCGGCAATGACCTCGTCGACGCGATCCGCCAGGTCGCGGCGGGTCGTTCGCTGCTCGATCCGGTGGCCACCCAACGCGTCATGGAGCGGCTGCGCAAGGGCGAGGACCACGACGAGCGGCTCGACGCGCTCACCGATCAGGAGCAGCGGATCCTTGACCTCATCGGCGAGGGATTGACCAACCGCCAGATCGGCGAGCGCATACACTTGGCCGAGAAGACCGTCAAGAACTACGTCTCCTCGCTGCTGGCCAAGATGGGCATGGAGCGCCGCACCCAGGCGGCGGCGTACGTCGCCCGACGCGATGCCGAACAGCACCGCTCAGACTGACCCGTCATTGCGCTGACCCGTCATTGCGCGATCGGGACCTGCCACCGCAGGCGCGTGCCACCGGCCTCGGACACCCTCTCGATGGAGCAGTCGCCGCCGAGATCGGCGGCGCGGGCCGACATGTTGGCCAGGCCCGAGCGGCGCCCCGAGTCGGTCAAGCCCACTCCGTCGTCCGTGACGACCAGCAGCATCGACACGGAGTTTGCCTCCAGGACGACATCGACGCGCCGAGCCTGCGCGTGTTTCGCGGCATTGGCCAGCGCTTCGCGCAGCACCGCGATCACGTGCTCGTTGAGCGGAGGGCCGGACAGGGAGTCGACAGGACCGACGAAGCGCACCGCAGGATCGAAGCCGAGCAGGGCACCGGACTGCGCCGACTCGCGGAGCACCCGCGCCCGCAGTGAGTCGCTGGTCGTGTCCACTGGCTCGTGCAGGGCGAAGATGGTCTGCCGGATCTCGCGGATCGTCTCATCGAGATCGTCGACCGCGCGGCTGATGCGCTCGCGCACATCACCGGGCAGGTCGGCGTGGCGCATCGCACCCTGCAGTTGCATACCCGTGGCGAAGAGCCGCTGGATGACGAGGTCGTGCAGGTCGCGTGCGATCCGGTCACGGTCCTCGTAGATCGACAGCCGCTCCCTCTCGCGGCGAGCCTCCGCGAGGACGATATTGACCGCCGCCTGGGCGGCGAAGGACTCCGCGACGGCGCGTAGGTCCTCGTCGAGTGCCTCCGAGGGGTCGTTCCACAGCAGATGCAGGATGCCCAGCGTCCGATCAGGCGTCCGCAAGGGCAGGGCCAGCACTTCGCCCTCCCAGTCCGGCATCTGGCCCTCGACCACGAGGGTGCCCATGATTCCGGCGCAGGCCAAGCCCGGCTCGAGATCGACGATCTCGACCACGAAGTCGTCGTCGGCATCGCGCACCGCGATCGCCGCCACTTGCGCCGAGGTGAGCGATCGTGCCGTGGATGCGATCAACGTCATCACATCCTCTGTGGTGGCGCCGGTGAGGACAGCATTGTCAATCCGCGTGATGCCATCGAGCCACAGCCCACGCAGACGAGTGAACTCGAAGAGCCGGGCGTTTTCGATGGCCACGGCCGCTGCCGCCGCCAGAGCCGAGACGGTGTGCTCATCAGCCGACGTGAAGTGGTCCCCGTCGCGCTTCTCGGTGAGATAGAGGTTGCCGAAGACACGGCCCCGCACGCGGACCGGCACGCCCAGGAACGACCCCATGGAGGGGTGCCCCTCGGGGAAGCCCGCGGCGGCGGGGTGCGCGGAGATGTCGTCGATGCGGATGGGCACGGGATGATCGATGAGCAGGCCGAGCACACCGCGACCCGTCGGCAGGGCACCGATATCGGCCACGGTCGCGTCGTCCATGCCGACGTGGATGAAGTTGCGCACCCGCCCATCGGGCCCGAGCACGCCCAGGGCGCCGTACGTCGCATGGGACAGGTTTACGGCTGCCTGGACGATCCGGCGCAGCGTGGAGGTGAGTTCCAGGCCGGCAGCGACGGAGACGACGGCCTCGAAGAGTCCCTGGTCGCGCTCGGTCGCCATGCGCCCCATACTGACAGCGTGACAAGGCGCGGGGCGAGTCAGAGTGCGGTCCGGAGCGTCAGGATCTGGTCGACCCCTCCGACGACTGTCGTCTCCCTGATCGCTGCGGCCGTCTTGGCCCTGGGCACGCTGGTGGCCGCCCCGGCCCACGCCCATCAGCCGGTGCGCCTGACCGCGGCAGATCGCACGCCGGCGGCCGGTCCCCTGCTCGTCGACGGCACCGTCTCCTTCGCGGTCTACGCGACGGTGCGCGAGGGCACGTCGCGGGGCTTTCGCGTGGGGATGCGGGCTGGCCAGCGGCTGGAGATTCAACTGCTGATCCCGGATAGGGCGCCCGCCAATCGGCTCGCGAGCGCGTCGCTGCCGCTTGTCGCGGTCATCGATCCCGCGGGTCGACGTACCCCTTTGGTAATCGATGAGCGCACGCCGTTCTACGAGCCCTACTCGGGCACGGCCTACCTCTACCTCGCGCGGCTAACGCAGACGGCGAAGACCGGGACCTACCAGGTGATCGTCACTGGCCGATCGTCGACGAAGGTGCCCGTCGTGATTGGCGTCGGCTACCGCGAGGTCCCCGGGACCGTCCGCGACTGACCGCGTCAGATACCGAGGATCTTGGCCTTGGCGGCAGCGAACTCCTCGTCCGTCAGCAGGCCCTTGTCCTTGAGCGCGCCGAGGCGCTCGATCTCGGCGACAGCGTCGACCTCGGGCTCCGCTGCGGGGGCTGCGGCGGCCTGCTGGGCGGCTTCCTTGTCCGCCTGCTTGTCCGCCTGCTTCTGGGCCACGCGACCGCTCACCGCGGTGGCGGTCCCGGCAACGACGGCGGTGCGGGCGACGGCTCGGCCAATGCGCGGCATGGTTACTCCCTGGGTTGATGTGACTACCCCACCCTAACCCGGGCGATCCGGAGCCCACCCCCGTACCACCACGGTGGTGCAGGGGGCGCTCGTCCTGGGCCTAGCTCATCCGCCCGGCGGGCTCATCCGCCTCGAGGCCCGGTGGCCCACACGCGCCCGTCGGGCCCGGTGCCCTTGACTTCGGCGTTGGCGTCGCCGACCAGATCCCAGCCGCCCTCGTGGACCAGGTGGTGGTGGTGCCAGCACAGGCCGAGCATGTTGTCCGAGCGCGTGGGGCCCCCGCGGGACCAGAAGACGATGTGGTGGACCTCGTCGATGCGTGCTCGGCAGCCGGCGAAGCGGCAATGCCGGTCGCGGCGCAGCACCAGCGCCCTCAAGGCCGGCGGAGCGACGCGAGAGGAGCTACCGAAGGCGACGAGGTCGCCCTGGGCGTCGAGGATGAGGGGCCGCAGCGAGGCATCGCAGGCGAGCCGTCGCGCGGTGTCGGCCGTGATCGGCTGCGCGGGCACGCCGAAGCGCTCGAGCCAGCCGCAGTCCACGGACTCACCAGGCTCGGCCGACAGCGTCTGGACGGACACCGTCACCTGGACCTGGGGCCGCTGCCCGGCGACGGATGACAGTCCGCCACCTGCACCGGCGGCCGTGGCGAGGATGCGCTGCAGGGCCTCGACGTTGCGCTGGCCGCGACCGCGCATGTCGATGGGGTCCTCGCGGACGGGGTTGCCGAAGATGTCGACCTCGGGCGCCGGCTCGACGGTCGCACCGGCGCCCTGGCCCGCCGCAACGCCATCAGCAGAGTCCGCCCCGCCATCAGCAGAGTCCGCCCCGCCATCAGCAGAGTCCGCCCCGCCATCAGCAGAGCCCGCCGCTACGCCATCAGCAGAGCCCGCCCCGCCATCAGCGCGCTCGGCGCTCACTTCTCGCCGCGCGGACTCCAGCATGGTGATCAACAGCGAGCCCACTTCGGCGGGGAGCATGCCGTCGACGCGCACGTGGCCATCGATGAGCGTGGAGGCGCGGAAGTAGAAGGCGGCATCACGGTCACGGGAGTCTGCGCGCGCGCCGTCGGGGTCCAGGCGGTGGCACATCGCCACCAGCGCCCGCCGGAAGCGCATCGGCTCAGCCTCACGGGCCAGGTCCACCACCAGCGGCTCGGCCTGCTGCAGATGCCCGATGAGGCGGGGGTACTGCCCCGTGATCTCGGCCAGCACGCGCATGTGGCCCTTGCTCACCTCGCCCGATCGCATCGCGGCGCCCATCGCGGGGAAGGACCCCATGGCGGCGGCGTGCGTCACGAGGTCGCGGGCCGCACCGAATCCCTCACTGGACTGGGCACGCAGCCACGCGATCGCGTCGCGTGCGCCGTCGGCGGCCCACTCCGAGGAGTGCGCGAAACGCCCGGCCACACCAGCCGCCACACCGTCCAGCTGACGCCCGAACCGCATCAGCTCGGCAACACACTCACCCAAAGACCCCTCGGACAACTCCGCCGGATCGATGCCCGCGAGCACCTCGACCGCCTCCCGGATCGACGCGCGCGCCAACGCCAGGCGCGCATCAGCGCTGGCGGACCCATCGGGAAGGCACACGGCAGACCTCACAGGCATCGGGCGCAGGCACCCACATGGGCGCACACGCATTCACACGATCTGCAAGCTTCCTGGAGGCCGGGCGTCACCGGACCCCAAGGGCCCGGTCACTTCTCGCGCTCGGGGGCGCGCTCACTGCTTGCTGCTTCAAAGGATGGATGCTCGACTAATCGAACACATGTACGACTCTACGCCACACCTCCGACATCGTCAACCCCCGCATCCACCGTCAGACGCGGGAGCCCGTCTCAGCGGACGAGTGCCGTGCCGGCCGGGATGGAGAGCGTGAGCGCCCCCAGGTCGGCGCGTTCCGCCTCGGCGCGCCAGCGCTCGGCGTACCACCCGCCCTGGGTCACCAGTTCGTCATGCGTGCCCACGGCGCGCACCTGACCCGCGATGAGGACGACGACCCGATCGACGCGGTCCAGACCGCGCAGGCGATGCGTGATGAGCAGAGTGGACCTGCCTGCAGTGACGGTGATCAGGTCTTCGGTGAGCGCATCCGCCGTCTGCGGGTCCAGGTGTTCCGTGGGCTCGTCGAGGACGAGCAACGTCCGATCGGCGAGCAGTAGTCGGGCCAGGGCGAGGCGTTGGCGTTCGCCACCGGAGATAGCCGCGCCGTGCGGGCCGAGATCGGTGTCGAGTCCGCGGGGCAGATGCGTAAGCCAACCCGCGAGGCCGACGCGCGCGAGCACGGCACGCAACTCGTCGTCAGTCGCTCGCGGCGCCCCCAGATGGAGGTTCTCACGCACTGTCGTGTCGAAGACATGCGCGTCCTGGGTGAGTAGGCCGACCTCCTCGCGCACCGCGTCGCCATCGAGGGCGCGCAGCTGCGTGCCCGACAGCTCGACGGACCCGGAGTATTCGAGGAAGCGCAGCAGCACCATCGCGAGCGTCGACTTGCCCGCGCCGCTGGGGCCGACCACAGCCACGCGCTCGCCGGCAGCGAGGTCGAGGTCGATCCCGCGCAGCACAGGCTCGGATGTCCACGATGCCTGCAGTCCGCGACAGCGCAGCGGCAGTAGCGGACGCGGCAGGGGATCGGCCTCGCGCGGGTCGCGCACCGGCTCGGCGGCGTCAAGGACCTCGTCGATGCGCTCCGCGGAGCCGCGCACCCGCTGGTAGGCCAGCGCCGAGGTCGGCAGGGTCGAGACGACGTCGTACGCCGCCAGCGGCAGCAGGGCCGCGACCGCGAGCCACACGGGCGCCAGGGTGCCGTCGACGACCGCGGGGATCGCAGCGACGAGGCAGGCGACCACCGCGGTGCCCTGCAGCACGGTGCTCAGGCCCACGCCGAGACCCAGCCCGGCGGACTCGCGCTTGGCCACAGCGGTGAGCTCGGCATCGCGCCGCTCAATATCGGCGAGGGCGGCATCGACGGCGCCAAAGGCGAGCAGGTCGGCCGCACCCTCGAGGCTGCTCACCACACTCGCGCTCAGGACACCGCGGGTGGGCGCCAGCCGGCGCTCCGTGCGGGCAGCGATGCGCGCCACGAGCCACGGCACGACGACGAGTCCGATGATGAGGATGATGCCGAGGGCCAGTCCCGCACCCGGCACGAGCCAGGCGAGGAAGGCCACGGTCGCGGCGGACACGACCACCGCCTGCACCCACGGGAGCACCACGCGCAGCGGCAGATCCACTGCAGCATCGACATCCGCGACAAGGCGAGCGAGCAGGTCACCGCGTCCGAAGCGCATCAGACCGACGGGTGAGAGTCGCTCGAGGCGCTCATAGATGGTCACGCGCAGGCCGGTGAGGGCGCGGAACGCCGCGTCATGGCCCACGAGCCGCTCGAGATAGCGGAAGACCGAACGGCTCAGCGCGAAGGATCGCACCATGACCGCGGCGATCGACAGCGACAGCACCGGCGGCATCTCAGCGGCGTAGGAGATGAGCCAGCCGGATGTGCCCATGAGCGCCACGGTGCTCGCCGCGGCAATCACGCCGAAGAGCGCAGCGACGGCGAGGCGCCAGCGCTGCGAGCCCATGGCCCGCCACATCTCGCGCATCTAGAAGTCCCTCGCGGTCACGGCGGTGCGGCGGAGTGACAGCGTCACTCCCTGGGCCGGTGCCACCACATCGGGCGCACTGCCGACATGCACCACGATGTCGGCGGCGTCGACGAGGGCCGGCCGGTGAGCGACGACGATGACCGTGCGACCGGAGTCGCGAGCAGCCCTCAGTGCGGCGATGACGGCTTCCTCGCTCACGCCATCGAGCGAGGCGGTCGGCTCATCGAGAAGGAGCACCTGCGGATCGGGCAGCAGCGCGCGTGCGAGCGCGACACGACGCACCTGGCCGGCGCTGAGGTCAGCGGCCGCAGTGTCGAGACCGTCGGGCAGGAGCTGCACTTCGGCAAGCACTCCGGCATCGGCCAGCGCGCGTTCGACACGCACATCGTCGGCATCCGGATCCCCGAGGCGCACCGCGTCGCGGATAGACGGTCGATCGCCTCCCCGGGGAGCCACGAGATGAGGATGCTGCGGCACCCAACCGAGCTGCGCACGCCAGAGGGCAAGGTCGACATCGGCCAGGTCCTGCTCGTCCAGGCGCACGCGGCCGACCGTGGGTGCGACGAAGGCGAGAAGCACCGACAGTAGGGTCGACTTGCCCCCGCCGCTTGCGCCGACAAGGGAGATAAGGGCGCCCGGCGGCAACTCCGCGGATGTCGGCAGCAGTGCCGGATGGTCCCGGCCGGCGTAGGTCACGCCCACGCCCTCCAGTCGGATCACCGGGCGTTCGGGGGGGACCTGCGCGCCGCCCGCGGGCACGTCCTGCTCGAGCAGCGCGAAGACTTCGTCCGCGGCGCCGAGCCCCTCCGCGGCAGCGTGGAAGTGCTGACCGACGAGCCGGATGGGCAGATAGGCCTCGGGCGCGAGGATGAGGACGAAGAGCGCGATGGAGAAGGTCACCTGACCCTCCACCAGCCTCACGCCCATGGTCACAGCGACAAGCGCGACGGACAGGCTTGCGAGCAACTCGAGGGCGAAGGACGACAGGAAGGTGATGCGCAAGACGCCCATGGTGGTGCTGCGGTAGCGCTCGCCCATTGCACGGATGGCCTCGGCCTGCCGCTTCGCGCGCCCGAAGATCTTGAGCGTCGGCAGCCCGGCGACGAGGTCGAGGAAGTGACCGGAGAGCCGGCTGAGGGTCTCCCACTGGCGGTCCACGCGCGTGCGCGTGTAGAGGCCGATGAGGATCATGAAGACAGGGATCAGGGGCAGCGTCACAGCGATGATGACGGCGCTGACCAGGTCGGCGCCCAGCACGGTGATCAGCACCGCGAGCGGCACGATCACGGCGAGCACCAACTGCGGCAGATAGCGGGCGAAGTACGCGTCGAGCGCATCGACGCCCCGCGTCACGAGTGCCGCGACCGCGCCCGGCTCACGGCCTGCGGGTCCGAGCGGACCCAGGCGCAGCACATGCGCCATCGCCTCGGCACGGAGCTCCGCCTTCGCCTTGGCCGAGGTGCGGTACGCCGCTGCCTCGGCAATCCACGACACCAGTGCCCGAGCGCCGAAGACGGCCGCCAGAGCGACGAGCACGCCGCTCACGGTCGACAGATCGGCTCGACCCTGCGCCACCTCCACGATCGCGGTGGAGAGCAACCGCGCCTGCACGATGACAAGAGCGGCAACAACCGCGCCCAGGACGACAGCGAGGATGAGGAACCCGCGCGTGCTGCGCGCGTAGCGCAGCA
>VGBQ01000019.1 GCA_016870425.1 Actinomycetota bacterium
ACCTGCGCCGACTCGCTATCGCGCGAGAGCTCCTGCCACGTCTCAGCGCGTCCGCACGAGATAGGTGATGGCGCCGTCGGCCTCCACCTGGGAGCCGAGGAAATCCACGCCCCGCATGTCGCACCACGCGGGGATATCGGATGCCGCTCCCGGGTCGGTGCAGGCCACGGCGATGACCGTCCCCGACCCCGCCGACTTGGCTGCGCGCGCAACCGCGATGACCGGCATAGGACAGCGGTGGCCTCGCTCGTTGAGACGCACATCCGGACGCGGCAGGTCAGTCATCTGGGGTCTCCTGGGTGAGGTCGTCGGCCTCGAGCATGGCACGGACGTTCGCGACCACATCGGCGAATGCGGTGATGAAGCCGTCGACGGTGTCCTGTGTCACGCCAAAGGGCAGTGAGATGCGCACGTTGCCCTGCGTGAGCACACCCATGGCGCTCAGCACGTGGCTGGGCCGTCGCAGGTCCGACACGCACGACGATCCGCTCGATATCGCGTATCCCGCGCGGTCGAGACCGAGCACGAGGGCCTCACCATCGACGAAGAGGCACGACAGTGCGGTGAGGTAGCCGACGCGGTCATCGCTGCCGAGCAGGGCCACGTCGGGGACATCGGCGATCACGCGCGCACGAATGAGATCGGTCCACGCGCGTGCCTGCTCGGCGTCGGCGCCGCGATGCTCGTTGGCCCACTCCAGGCCACGCGCGGCGGCGAGGGCAGCCGGCAGGCCAGCTGAAGCGAGATCAAGGGGAGGGGCGTGCCATTGCCGGCGCACAGCCACGACACCGACCCCGGGTGGACCGCCCCAGGTCGAGGCGCGGCCCACGAGGATCGCCCACCCCTGGGGCGCGTCCTCGCGACCGAGCGTGACCGAGGCATCGATGAGGAGCGGCACCCCGGCGTCGGCGCTGGCCGCGGCCACCTCATGGAGCGGCTGGCGGGTGCCCACCTCGTGGTTGGCCGCCTGCAGCACAGCGAGGGCCGCGCCGGGCAGGGCCTCCGCGAAGGCAGCGGCGTCCACGCGACCGGTGCGGTCGACACCGATGATCGATGCCCGCCCGCCCCGAGCCTGGAGGTCATCGGCCTCGGCCAGGACGGTGCTGTGCTCCACCGCGGAGCACACCAGGCGGGGGGAGGGTCCGCAGGAGGCCAGCCACGCCCGGATGACGGCGGGCAGGGCCCCCTCGGCGACGAGGCTGACCTCGTCAGGCCGCGCCCCGATGCACGAGGCCACCGCCTCACGGGCCGAGTCAGCCAGGAGGGCGGCGCGCCTGCCCTCGCGGTAGAGGCGGGCGGGGTCGGCCCACCCCGCGTCGGCGGCCACCGACCAGGCCTCGCGCGAGGCCGGGTTGAGCGGCTGGCCGGAGGCGGCGTCGAGGAACCCCGCGGGCGGGGCAGGGGCGGACACGCGGGCGACGCTACCTGCCGGCCCGAACTTCGGGCGACAAGTGCCCCTAGACGGCCGAATCCGCCCAAAGTTCGCGGTCGGCGGGTCGGCCAAGTGCCCCTGTCGGGCTGGCTCCTTCCCTCCGCGCCCCCTCCCTGTGAGGGAGTCCCTCGTGCGCTAGGGTCACTTGGGTGGAGCGACGGCGCCGCATTCTGCTGACATCTGCCGCACTGGCCCTCGTGGCGGTGACGGCCTCTGGCTGCACGGCCAACGAGGCCTTCTTCTTCGACCTGCCCGATCCCGCGACGGCCGAGGGTCCGATCATCCAGAACCTCTGGAATGGCACGTGGATCGCAGCCTGGGGCGTCGGCATCGTGACCTGGGGCCTCATGCTCTGGGCATTCATCGCCTACCGCCGGCGCAAGGGCAACGACGGGGTGCCCGAGCAGACCAAGTACAACCTCCCCCTCGAGCTGCTCTACACCATCGTCCCGCTCATCATGATCCTCGGCCTCTTCGTTTTCACCGCGCGTGACCAGGCCGAGCTTCTCGCGATCGAGGACGACCAGAGCGAGACGATCAATGTCGTCGGCTTCCGGTGGAGCTGGGCCTTCAACTACCTCGATGAGGAGGTCTACGACGTCGGCACGCCGGGCGTGCCCCCCACCCTGTGGGTCCCCGTGGACGAGAAGATCCAGTTCGAGCTCACCTCGCCCGACGTCATCCACTCCTTCTGGGTGATCGACTGGCTCTTCAAGATGGACGTCATCCCCGGCAAGGTCAACACCTTCCAGGTGACGCCCAATAAGGAGGGCACCTTCATCGGTCGCTGCGCCGAGTTGTGCGGCACCGATCATGCCCGCATGCTGTTCAACGTCAAGGTCGTCTCGCGGGCGGAATTCGATCAGCACATGGAGGATCTGCGCGTGAAGGGCCAGACCGGCAAACTGGAAAGCGAGCGCGCCAACTACACCGGTGAGCGCCCGTCCGAGGGGAGGAACCTGTGACCATCCTCAACGATCCGGTCGCTGCGCCGACCGCGCCGCCGACCCCCAAGCAGGTGCGGCGCGTCCACATGGGCCGGACCATCGTCAAGTGGGTCACCTCGACCGACCACAAGACGATCGGCTACCTCTACCTCATCACGTCGTTCGTGTGGTTCATCCTCGCCGGCGCCATGGCCCTGGTCATCCGCGCCGAGCTCGCCACCCCGGGCATGCAGTTCGTGTCGCTGGAGCAGTACAACCAGCTCTTTACGATGCACGGCACGATCATGCTCTTCCTCTTCGCCACGCCCCTCTTCGTCGGTTTCGGCAACGTGATCATGCCCCTGCAGATCGGCTCCCCGGACGTGGCTTTCCCGCGTCTGAACATGCTCGGCTACTGGCTCTTCTTCTTCGGCGGCTTCACCATCCTGTTGAGCTTCTTCACCCCCGGGGGTGCGGCCTCCTTCGGCTGGTTCGCCTACCAGCCGCTGAGCAACGCGGTGAATTCCCCCGAGGTGGGCGCTGACCTGTGGCTGCTGGGCCTGACCATGGGCGGCCTGGGCACCATCCTGGGCGCCGTCAACTTCATCACCACGATCTTCTGCATGCGCTGCCCCGGCATGACGATGTTCCGGATGCCGATCTTCACGTGGACGGTCTTCATCACCAGCGTGCTCGTGCTGGTCGCCTTCCCGATCCTGGCCGCGGCGCTGGTGATGGCCTTCATCGACCGGCAGTTCGGCGCCGTGGTCTTCGACGCCGAGAACGGCGGGGCGATCCTCTGGCAGCACCTCTTCTGGTTCTTCGGCCATCCCGAGGTCTACATCCTCGCGCTGCCCTTCTTCGGCATCGCGAGCGAGATCATCCCGGTCTTCTCGCGCAAGCCCATCTTCGGCTACAAGGGATTGGTCTTCGCCACCATGGCGATCGGGGCGCTCTCCGTGGCCGTGTGGGCCCATCACATGTACGTCACCGGCTCGGTCTATCTGCCCTTCTTCGCCCTGATGACGATGCTCATCGCTGTCCCCACGGGGGTGAAGTTCTTCAACTGGATCGGCACGATGTGGCGCGGCTCGGTCAGTTTTGATACGCCGATGCTCTACACCATGGGCTTCCTCGTCACCTTCCTCTTCGGCGGCCTCACGGGCATCATCTTGTCGGCGCCCCCGCTGGACTTCCACGTGTCGGACAGCTACTTCGTTGTCGCTCACTTCCACTACGTCGTCTTCGGCACAGTGGTCTTCCTCATGTTCGCCGGGCTCTACTTCTGGTGGCCCAAGATGACCGGCCGCATGCTCAACGAGAAGATCGGTCACGTGCAGTTCTGGATGCTCTTCATCGGCTTCCAGGTCACCTTCCTGGTCCAGCACTGGCTCGGCGTACAGGGCATGCCACGCCGCTACGGGGACTACCTCGCCAGCGACGGCTTCACGACGCTCAACACCGTCTCCTCCATCGGCTCGATCCTCATCGGCGTCTCCACGCTGTTCTTCATCTGGAATGTCCTGTGGACGTGGAAGAACGCCCCCAGGGTGACCGTGGACGATCCGTGGGGCTGGGGCGGCTCATTGGAGTGGGCCACCTCCTGCCCGCCGCCGCGCCACAACTTCACGTCCCTGCCCCGGATCCGCTCCGAGCGGCCGGCTTTCGACCTGCACCACCCTGAGCTCGCCGAGCACCAGCCCAGCAGCGCGTCGGTGACCACGAGGAGCTCCTCGTGAAGGTCGGCGGCTGGTCATTCGCCCTCGGGGCGATCTTCTTCCTCTTCGTCGGTGGCGTCTACTACTACGTGAGCGGCGACGAGATCGGCACAACGGCCCTGATCATGACCGGTGGCCTGGCCTTCCTCGTGGCGTTCTACATCCTCTACACCAACAAGCGTCTCGACGGCCTTCCTGAGGACCGTGCCAACGCCGAGATCGACGAGGCCGACCCCGAATACGGGTTCTTCAGCCCGCACAGCTGGTGGCCCCTGCCCGTGGGCTTCGCAGCGATGCTGATCGCCCTGGGCTTTATCTTTGCGACCTGGCTCGTGGTCCTGGGAGTGCTGGTCCTGCTCGTAGCGCTCATCGGCTGGCTGTTCGAGTACTACCGCGGCGCCTTCGCGCGCTGACTCACGCCATCCTCCGGGTTATCCTCGTAGGCATGCGCCGCATCATCCCCGCCGTAGCCGCGCTTACCGGCCTGGTCTCCCTCACCGCCTGCCAGCCGGCCTTGGAGTTCTCAGCCGCGAGCCTGCCGGATGCGTCGATCGCCCGCATCGGGCTCGTCGACGCGGTGATGACGAATGCCCCCATCGACCGCCCGATCGTGGTCCATGTCGACAACGGTCGCCTGACCGAGGTCACCGTCACGCAGGGCGCTAGCCGCGTGATCAAGGGCGAGCTCTCCGAGGACGGTCGCACGTGGACCTCCCAGCGGCCTTATCTGGACTTCGATGCGACGTACTCCGTCAGCGCCACGGCGGTGGACGCTCGCGGTCAGGCCGCCACCTTGACGGAGAAGATCAGGACTGTCGACCCCGACGGCTTCCTCGCTGCGACGCCCGTGCTGGAGGAGGGCAGTGAGTTTGGCGTGGGGATGCCCTTGACCGTCAACTTCGATGAGGCCGTCAAGGACCGCGCCGCTGTCGAGCAGGCCATGATCGTGCGTACGCCGACACCGATCGAGGGCGCGTGGTACTGGACAGGGCCGACACAGGCGATCTATCGCCCCAGGGACTTCTGGCCGGGCAACGCCGACATCGAACTCGACATCGACCTGCGCGGCGTGGAGGCCGCGCCGGGACTGTGGGGCAAGGACAATGCGCGCACGACCTACCGCACGAGCGACAGCGTGGTCATGGAGGCCGACGCCAATGAGCTCATGCTCAAGGTCTTCATCAACGGCAAGAAGGAGCGCACCATCCCCGTCACCATGGGCATGCCGGCCTACGAGACCCTCTCGGGCACCAAACTCATCATGACCAAGGAGCGCACCCGCATCATGGACAATGCCACCGCAGGCGTGTCCGAGGACAATCCCGACCACTACCGCGTCGAGGTCGACTACGCCATGCGTCTGACGTGGCACGGTGAGTTCCTCCATGCTTCGCCGTGGGCCGCGGGTGCCTGGGGCAACAGCCGCATCAGCCACGGCTGCACGTCGATGAGCACCGACAATGCCGCCTGGCTCTTCGATGTCACCAACATCGGTGATCCCATCACCATCACGGGCACCCCGCTGAAGCAGAATCCCGGCAATGGCATCACCGTGTGGAACATCTCGTGGAATGACTGGGTGAAGAAGTCCGCCACCGGAGCCCATCTCACCTCGCCCGAGATCTGATGGCGCCCATCGACGCGCTTGCCGCAGGGAAGTACCTCTCGCTGACGACCTTCCGCCGTGACGGCACCCCGGTCGCCACGCCGGTGTGGCTCGTGCGCGACGGTGATGCGTTGCGGGTCGTCACCCAGGCCGACTCCGGCAAGGCCAAGCGGCTGCGCAATGACTCGCGGGTGCTGCTCGCGCCGTGTGATGCGAGAGGCGCACTCAAGGGCAAGCAGGTCGAGGGTACGGCGAGCCTGGAGGATGCTGAGCAGACCGCTCGCACGGCGCAGCTCATCGAGGCGCGCTATGGCCTGCTGGGCAAGGTGATCATGTGGCGCAGTCGACGGGCCGCACGCAAGCCGGGTGCGGCGGGCCAGGTGGGCATTCGGGTGAGCATCGCACCCTAGGTGCGGGCTCTAGCCGACATCGAGGGGGTCAGCGAGGGCGCCCACGGGCCCAAGCCACCAGCAGACGGTGCGCTGGCCCCAGCAGGTGCCTCGATGGCCTAGGAAGGCCTGAGCGGCTCCCGACGCGAGCAGGCCTAGGCCCACGAGGGCCAGGGCGCCCCAGAAGATGCCGCGTGGGAACCACAGCCAGAGGACGATCAAGATGGCGGCCAGGCCGAGTCCGCCGATGACGGCTGATGAGGCCGAAGGCACCTGGCCCCAGCGCGGATGGTGGGCGGGGTGACCCTGCAGATGGCCGCCCCGGCACCGAACTGGTCCCGGGGCGGTCGACATCGGCGTCGATGCGTCGGCTAGAGGTTGCCGCCGCGCTCTTCGAGTTGTTCGCGGTTGGTGGCAGGCTCACCGGCCGTGTGGAGGACGCCGCCGTGGAAGGGGACCATGACCGTCTCGTCCTCGTCGTACTCATGCAGGGGTGCCTCGAGGGCCGCGTCATGGGACACGTGCGCCTGACCGGCCTCGATCTCCTGGCGGGTCGGGGGCACGATGTCGTCGGCGTAGAACCAGCGGGAGAGCTTGTAGCGGATCATGTCGCGGCGGTAGTGCTTGTTGGCGACACCGTTGGCATCGACCTTCTCGGGGGCCGGGAGCGGGGCGCGGTAGGACTCGATGGCCGACTCCAGGACGGCGCGCTCCTTGAGCGACAGCGGCTCGTGGACCTCGATGAATTCACCGTGGGGCAGGCGCAGGATGCGACCTGACTCGTAGCCGTGCAGCATCTTCTCGCGATCCCTGCGCTGCAGCCCGATGCAGATGCGTCGCGTCACGAGGAAGGCGATTGGCGGGAGCACGATGACCGCGATCCGCAGGAACCAGATGATCGCGTTGATCGACAGGTCGAAGGTGATGGCGATGATGTCGTTGCCGCCGCCGATGAAGAGCAGGAAATAGAAGGTGATCGCCATGACGCCGATGCCGGTGCGCGTGGGCGCATTGCGCGGACGATTGAGCAGGTTGTGGTCGCGCTTGTCGCCCGTGACCCACGCCTCGAGGAAGGGATAGAGCGCGGCCACGGTGAAGACGATGCCCGGCACGATGACCGAGGGAATGAAGATATTCCACGAGATCGTGTAGCCGAAGAGCACCGTCTCGATGTTGGGGAAGATGCGCAAGGCCCCATCGAGCCACCCGATGTACCAGTCCGGCTGCGAGCCCGCACCCACCTGGTCCGGCGTGTAGGGCCCGAAGATCCAGATGGGGTTGATCGACACCAGCCCGCCGATGAGGGCGGTCACGCCGAAGACGACGAAGAAGAAGCCGCCGGCCTTGGCCATGTAGATCGGCATGAGCGGGTAGCCGACGACGTTGTCATTGGTGCGTCCCGGTCCGGGGAACTGCGTGTGCTTCTGGGTCCACACCATCATGAGGTGCACGGTGACCAGGGCCAGGATGAGGCCGGGGATGAGCAGGATGTGCACGCCGTAGAGACGCGAGATGAATTCGGTCCCGGGGAACTCGCCGTCGAAGAGCAGGAAGGCGCCCCACGTGCCGACGATGGGGATGGCTTGGACGATGCCGCGCGCGATCTGCAGGCCCGTGCCGGACAGCAGGTCGTCGGGGAGGGAGTAGCCGGAGAAGCCGGCGCCGAGGCCGAGGGTGATCAGCGAGATGCCGATGACCCAGTTGAACTCGCGGGGCTTGCGGAAGGCACCGGTGAAGAACACGCGGAACATGTGCACGCTCATCGCTGCGATGAAGAGCAGGGCCGCCCAGTGGTGCATCTGGCGGATGAGCAGGCCGCCGCGGACGTCGAAGGAGATGTCGAGGGTCGAGGCGTAGGCCTCCGACATCATCACGCCCTTGAGGGGCACGTAGGAGCCGTCGTAGACGACCTCGACCATGCTCGGCTTGTAGAAGAGGGTGAGGAAGACGCCCGTGAGCAGGACGATGATGAAGCTGTAGAGCGCGATTTCGCCGAGCATGAAGGACCAGTGGTCAGGGAAGACCTTCTTGAGGCTGCGGCCGAGGAAGCGATTGGAGCCGACCCGCTGGTCGACGTAGGTCGCGACCGACTCGCCTACCTTCTCCGTCGTGCTCATCCGCGCTCCCAGAAACTAGGTCCGATCGGTTCTGCGAAGGGTGCCTTTGCCACGAGGTATCCTTCCGCATTCACCCCGATCCGCAACTGGGGCATGCGCCGAGCCGCAGGCCCGAAGATCACGTTGCCCGCGTCGGCCAGATCGAAGGTCGACTGGTGGCACGGGCACAGCAGGTGGTGCGTGCGGTGCTCATAGAGGGCGATGGGGCAGCCCACGTGGGTGCAGATCTTGGAGTAGGCCAGGATCCCCTGGTAGTCCCAGCCGTCGCCCTGCTGGGCGCGGATCTCGTCGGGCTCCATGCGCACGAGGATGATGGCTGCCTTGCCGCGGGCGTTGAGGTTGTGCTCCGCCTCCTGGATTTCCATGATGTTCTCCGGCAACGCGGAGACCAGGCCGCCGACAGGCACGTCCTCGGGGCGGATCTTGACGTAGGTGCCATCCGTGACGATCGGCATGTCCTCGACCCAGGCGGTGGTGCTGAGCAGCTCGACGGGGCTGGGCCCGAAACTGCCGTTCTTGGGGCTCCACAGGTCGCGGAGCATGACGACGAGGGGGATGGGGAAGAGGGCGAGAGCGGCGATGAGGGTGCGTCGGATGATCTTGTACTGCGCGAAGCCGGACTCCTCCTTGCCGCGCTCATACTGCTCGGCGGCCTCGACATCCTCATGGGAAGTGGAGGCCAGGGAGTGGCGCTCCTGGACGACCTCGACGTCGGGCATGAGCTTTTTGGCCCACTGGATCGCCCCGGCTCCGATGCAGAAGACGCCGAGGCCGAAGGTGAGCCCAAGGGCGAACGTCTGGAAGCCCACCACGCCGAACATCGGTATGTAGACGTCGGCGTAGGGATCGATCGCGACGTAGGCGACGACGAAGAGGACGACCATGAGCATCGACAGCAGGAAGAGCGCGGACACCTGGCGCTCGGCGCGGCGCGCGGCCTTGGGGTCGAAGTCGCTGCGACGCGGGCGGTGGGGAATGTCGGCTGCGGGGAGTGCGCCCGGCCCTTCGTAGAGCGGCCTCGCGAGGTCGTCGGCGGGGACATCCCCGTGGCCGTGTCCGTGGTCGGGCGCGCTGGCGCCGCCGCGCGTGGTGAGGTCGCTCATCGTGCCTTGATTCCGATCCATACGGCGATGCCGACGAAGGCAGCCATGACTCCGGCCCACAGGAAGAGTCCCTCGGAGACGGGGCCGAGGCGCCCGAGGGCGAGGCCGCCGGGGCTCGGCGCCTCCTGGAGGTCCATGACGTAGGCGATGATCGCCTGCTTGTCCTCGACGGTGAGGGTGCCGTCGCCGAAAACGGGCATGTTCTGCGGGCCGGTGAGCATGGCCTCGTAGATCTCCTGGGGAGTCGCCTCCATCAGGCTCGGGGCGTACTTGCCGTTGGTGAGGGCGCCACCGCCGCCCGCGGCCTGGTGGCACTGGGCGCAGTTAATGCGGAAGAGCACGCCGCCTTCGGCGATGTCGGCGTCGGAGTAGTCGAGTTGCTCAGCGGTCGGGATGGCCGGCCCCGGGCCGAGGGAGGCGATGTACGCCGCCATCTGCGAGACCTCTTCCTCGGTGTAGTCCGTGGGCTTCTCGGGGGCCTGGGCGGCAGGAGCTGCCATGGGCATGCGCCCAGTCGACACCTGGAAGTGCACGGCTGCCGCGCCGACGCCGATGAGCGTGGGGCCGTTGCTCGTGCCCTGCGCATTGAGTCCGTGGCACGACGAGCAGCCCTCGAGATAGAGGCGCTTGCCCTCGTCGATCGCCGTCTGGTCGCTGGTCGCGACCGCCTCGGCGGGGGCTGCGGTCGTGGCGACCGCGTAGACACCACCGACACCGAGCAGCGCTGCGAGCAGAAGCATCGAGGCCACGATCGGATTGCGCCGACGGGCCACCAGTCCCTTCACGCCTGTCCCTTCCGTCCTGTGTCGTCGCCCGAGCGCCCGTGAACTGCTGTGCCTACCTAAGAATATAGATCATGAAGAAGAGCGCGATCCACACCACGTCGACGAAGTGCCAGTAGTACGAGACGACGATGGCTCGTGTCGCCTGATCGTGGGTGAACCTCTTGACGACGTACGTCGTGGCCAGCACGAGCAGGAAGGCGATGAGTCCTCCGGTCACGTGCAGGCCGTGGAATCCGGTGGTGAGGTAGAAGGCCGAGCCGTAGGCATTGCTCGACAGGGTCAGGCCCTCATGCACGAGTTCGGCGTACTCCGTGACCTGGCCGGCGATGAAGATCGAGCCCATGAAAAACGTGATGATGAACCAGCGGCGCAGTCCCTTGACGTCGCCACGCTCGGCCGCGAAGACACCGAGCTGGCAGGTGACCGAGGAGAGCACGAGGATCGTGGTGTTGACGCTCGCGAAGGGGATGTTGAGGAGTTGGGTCTCCTCCGCCCACAGGTCGGGGTTGACGGCCCGCAGGGTGAAGTACATCGCGAAGAGCCCAGCGAAGAACATGAGCTCGCTGGACAGCCAGACGATGGTGCCGATGGCCACGGGGTTGGGCCGGTTGGCCGGTGCGTGGGCAAAGGCCTGACTCACGGGTGGTGTTGCGGTCGCCACGGGACCACTCTGCCAGAGGGAGGCGTGAGGGGGGTGCAGACCCCCCGAGAGGGGGGCTCCCCGCTAGCCTGAGGCTGTGACCGAAGCCCAAGCCCCCGCTGCCACCCTGGCGGTCCTGGTCTACAGCGATGACCGGACGGCGCGCGAAGACGTGCTCCGTGGCTTGGGCCGGCGACCGGCGCCCGAGCTCCCGGCCCTGCGCTACCTCGAGTGCGCGACCCTCCCGGCCGTCCTCAAACACATGGACGCCGGGGGCGTGGATCTGGCCATCCTCGACGGGGAGGCCGCCCCTGCGGGCGGTATGGGCGTCTGCAGGCAGCTGAAGGACGAGATCTACTCCTGCCCGCCCATCCTTGTGCTCACCGGGCGCCCCCAGGACGCCTGGCTGGCCACCTGGTCGCGGGCCGACGGGGTGGTGCCCCGGCCCATCGACCCCATGGTCCTGGCCGACACCACGGCCGCTCTCCTGCGCCAGCGTCTCGCCGGCCTCCCGGTCCGCTAGCGAAATGGGCGATATGCCCGCTTTCCTGGGTACGGCGCTCCCATGATCCCCGCGGCCCCGTCCTGGCCCACGGTCCTCGGTCGCCTGGCCGAGGGCCTGGACCTCGACGCCGACTCGGCCCGCTGGGCCCTGGACCAGGTGATGTCGGGGGAGGCCTCTCCGGAGCAGATCAAGGACCTGCTCCTCGGCCTTGCGGCCAAGGGAGCGACCGCCGAGGAGGTCGCCGCGGCGGCTGACGCCATGCGCGCGGCCGCGCTTCCCGTGGAGGTGCCCGGCATCCTGCTCGACGTCGTCGGCACCGGCGGGGACTCGTCGGGCTCGGTCAACTTCTCCACCATGGCCGCGATCGTCGCGGCGGCGTGCGGGGCGACGATCGTCAAGCACGGCAATCGCGCGGCGAGCTCTGCGTCCGGCACGGCCGACGTGCTCGAGGAGCTGGGACTGGCCATCGACCTCGGCCCTGACGCGATCGCGTCCTGCGCGCGCGAGCTCGGCATAGCGTTCGCCTTCGCCCAGGTGTTGCACCCGGCGATGAAGCATGCGGCGCCGGTGCGCCGCGAGCTCGGCATCCCCACGATCTTCAACATCCTCGGCCCGCTCACCAATCCGGCACGACCGATTGCCGGTCTCATCGGCTGCTCCGATGCGCGCATGGCGCCGGTGATGGCGCAGGTCTTCGCCGATCGCGGGGACCGCGTCCTCGTCGTGCGTGGTGACAACGGGTGGGACGAGATCTCCCCCTATGGCGGCACGCAGGTGTGGGACACCACGCGCGGCGAGCTCTGTGAGGAGCGGCTCGAGGCCGATGACCTCGGCATGGGCTGGATCCCGGAGGGGGCGCTCGTCGGGGGAGATGCGGTGACCAATGCCGAGGTGTGCCGCGCGGCGTTCGGTATGCCGCGCAAGCACCCCGATCTGGAGTTGCCGTCCGACATCGCTGCCGTCCGGGCGGTCGTCATCGTCAATGCGGCGGCGGCGCTGGCGGCGCACTCCGCAGCGGTCGCGGCTGCTGAGGGCGAATATGTGCAGGGCTCACTGCGCGATCGCGTGTGGGCGCATCTCGTCGATACGCGTGCCGCGGTGGAGTCGGGTGCGGCCGGTGACCTGCTGCGGCGCTGGGCCGACACGTCGCAGGCCCTGCGCGCCCACCCCTGACACACCCTTGCGTTGAGTGGTCGCTATCTCACCGAGTTGACGACCACTCAACGCAAGGGTGTGGTGAACGGCGGGGGCTAGGCGCTCGGCCTCAGCCCTCGGCGATCCGCGGTGTAGCGCAGGGTCTCAGCCGCCTCGCGTGCACGCCGCAGCGAATCGGCGACCTCACCGCCGACATGGATGGGCAGCGACAGCGGCGTAGAAGTGCGCACCAGGCGTGCGTCCACCAGCCACCTCCACAGCAGGTCGGTCTCCTCCGTCAGTGCCGTCCCCGGCTCGACGCTGTCACCGCTCATCAGCAGGGCGTCCACCACGGGCCGCGGGTCCTCGCCCCGAGGCGCGACCCCCGCCGCCGCCAGGCGGCCGTAACGGATGACATGGATATGCCAGGCGCCGTCGACCAGCTGCGCCGCCACGACCTCCTCGGCCTCCGCGAGTGCCGCCAGCCGATGCCGGCGCACGCTGGCGCGGACATAGGACTCGAGACGGTCGCGCCAGGACCGGGCCTGCTCGAAGCGACCGGTCTCGGCCAGCGTGGCCATGCGATCGTGGATCGCGGTGACCACCGCGCGGGAGTCGCCGCTGAAGGCGGCCAGTGCCCGCTGCGCTGTGACGGCGTACGCATCGGAATCGCCCGATCGAGCGCAGGGTGCCGCGCATTGGCCGAGTTGTCCGCGCACGCAGCCCGCGTCGCGACGCGGCCCGCGCGGGAGCCGATCGGTGCAGGTGCGCAGCGGCAGGGCCTCGTGGAGCGCCTCGGAAGCGAGCGTCGCGGCACCGCGCGAGGCGAAGGGGCCGATCGCCGCGAGGTGACTCTCGCGCACCGCACTCACCGTCACGACGCGCGGATGGGGCTCGCGGGTGAGGGCGAGCCACACCTGACGCTCGGGATGACGCGAGCGGCGGTTGTAGGGCGGCTTGTGCTCGGCGATGAGGCGCAGCTCGCGCACGCGCGCCTCGAGGTCGGTGGCGCACACGATCGGATCCACGCGGTCGGCCAGGCCCACCATCTCGGACATCCGCTTGCGCTGCTCGGACGCGGTGAAATACGAGCGCACGCGCGAGCGGATATTGCGCGAGGTGCCGACGTAGAGCGCGTGCCCCTGCGCATTGCGGAAGATGTAGACCCCCGGCGCCTCGGGCAGGTCGCCCGCGAGGTGGCGCTTGGTGCGCTGCTGGGGAGTCGTGCGGCCGCCGAAGGCGAGGAGGTCCTCGAGGCAGTGCACACCGAGCGGACCCATGCGCTCCATGAGCCCGTGGAGCACGGCCACGGTCGCGCGCGCGTCGTCGAGCGCGCGGTGGCACGGGGGCGTGGGCGAGTGGAACAAGCGCGACAGGGTCTCGAGCTTGCAGTTGCGCACCTCGTCGCGGGCGATGGCCCGGCGGGCGATGCGCGCCGTGTCGACCACCCGGGGTCCGGGCCACGGCAGGTCAGCCTTGTCACCGGCCCCGCGCAGAAAGGACATGTCATAGGGAGCGTTGTGCGCGACGAGCACGGCACCGCGCGCGAACTCCCAGAAGCCCGCGACCGCGGCCGTGACCGACGGCGCGCCCGCGAGCATGCGATCGGTGATGCCGGTGAGCGCGGCGATGAAGGGCGGGATCGGCACGCCCGGATTGACGAAGGTCTGGTACTCCCCGAGCACCTCGCCGCCGCGCACCTTGACCGCACCGATCTCGGTGATGCCGGCATCGACCGGCTTGCCGCCCGTGGTCTCGAGGTCGACGACCACGAAGGTGACGTCGCACAGCGGCGTGCCGAGGTCGTCGAGGGAGAGTTGCTGCTCCACGACGAGTCCCGGCATGCAGCCGACGCTAGGCGCGAGGTCCGACATCGAGGGGCGCGACACCCCGTGTGTGCCTGGCCCGCACTGCAGCCTCTCCCTGGGTGCGCGTCCTAGGCTCGGGCCATGGCGACGATCCCCGACGCGGGCCATCGCTGGCGCTGTGGCCACTGCGGCAACCTCACCCGGTTCGACGTCGTACGCCGTGCCCGCACGCGGGAGTACTGGCACGTCGACCTGGCTGGCGAGCCTGAGGTGGAGGGCACCGAGACGCTCGAGGAGCACGTCGAGGACGTCCTGTGCCGCTGGTGCGGCAATGGCGACCGGATCGAGGTCATCCCGCGCCCCGAGCCTGGCCACGAGGGCGACATCCCCCACGACGTCGGCGGTGTCTGAGCGGCTCTACCGCACCGCCCGATCAAGGCGCTCAGCGATCCACGTCGCAGCACCGTCACCCGCTCCGCCCGTAATCGACGCTAAGGGGTCCGTTAGCGTCGATTACGGGCGGAGCACAGGGCTAGGGGTCCCGCCGACCCTCATCCACAGCTGGCTGTCGGACCCCCTGCCTACCTTCGAGGCATGAGCGGACACAGCGACAGCACGCCCGGCGACCTCACGATCGACTGCGCCAGCTGCCTGGCCCGGCCAGCGGCCTGCGGTGACTGCATCGTGAGCGTCCTCCTGGGCCCACCGGGGCAGATCGGCGGAGAGGAGCAGGCCGCCTTCGCCGTCCTCGCCGGATCCGGGCTCGTCCCGCCCCTTCGCCTGGTGACCGGCGAGGAGGGCGTCGCATGATGGCGGGGTGACCCCGGCCCGCGCAGCGCTCCTCACCGCCCTGGCGCTGTACGCCGCCGCCGTGATCACGGCGCTCGTCTTCGTCCCCTGGGATGCCGCGGTCGCGCCGTGGGCGGATCTCGCCGCCGATCAGCTTGCGGCGTTCACCCCCGAGCAGGTCAGTGCCATTGAGGAGTACGTCGCGGCCGCATGGCTGCCCGGCGTACTCGCCTGGCTCGCGCCCGCTGCCCTCGCGCTCGTCGCGCTCCTCGTCGCTCCCGTGCGCAATGCACTTGTGCGCATCGGCCCGCACCGCAAGCCCTTCGTCGCCAACGTCCTCGCCGCCGCCGCACTGCTCGCGGCCACGCGCATCGTCACGCTTCCCTTCGTCCTGCTCGCCGCCCAGGCGCGCCGCGACTACGGCCTGCTCATCGAGCCATGGTCCACCTGGTGGCTGCGCTGGCTCGGGGAGTCACTCGCCTTCGTCGCACTCGGGGCACTCGGTGTCGGCATCGCACTCGCGGTCATGCGGCGCTGGCCGCAGCGCGGATGGATCGCCGTCGTCGCCGGCGCCGTGCTCGTCGCGCTCGCCACCTCGGCCGTCATCCCGCTCATCCAGCGACTGGAGGGCACGGCCGCTGACGCAGCACTCACCGCGCGGGTGATCGCCATGGCCGATCGCATCGGTGTGGACGTCGGCACCGTCACCGTGGTCGAGATGGCCGATCGTTCACCGGTGATCAACGCCCACGTCTCGGGCTGGGGCCCCACGCGTGCCGTGACGATCTACGACACGGTCTCCGGCACCGCCTCGCCCGCGGAGATCGATGCGCTGGTCGCGCACGAACTCATCCATGTGCGCGAGGGCGATGTGGCGCTTGGCACGCTCCTCGCCGGACTCGCGGCCGGAGGCACGGCCGCACTGGCTGCGGGGCTGGTCCTCTCGCGGCGCGTGCGCGCCCGGCTCGGTGCGTCCAGCCCGGGCGATGCGCGGATGGTGCCGCTCGTCGTCGCGGCCGCGCTGGTCGCATCGCTGGTCGGATCGATCGGGGCGGTCACCGTGAGTCGTGCACTCGAGGCCCGCACCGACCGCGAGGCGCTCGCCTTCACCGGTGATCCGCAGGCCTACGCCGATCTGCTCGTGCGCCTGGCTGTGACGAACAAGTCAACCCTGGAGCCGCCGCGATGGCGCTACGCGCTGCTCTTCACCCATCCGACGCCGCTGCAGCGGCTGGCGCTGCTGGGCCAGGCTCGCTGACACCGCGGCGCAGCGCTTGCCGGAGCACGACGACGAGCCCGAGGACCGTCGCCGCGACGAGCAGGGCGACGCGGATCACCTGGAGTGCGACGGCCCACCAGTCGCCGATGAGGAAGCTGCCGTATCCATAGGGATAGAGCACCTGGGTCACCAGGATCGATGGCACGAGGAGCCACACCACCCGGCGCATGCGGCTGGCGGGATCGAGGAAGGTCACCGCGGCCACGCCCACGACCCACACGGAGTACTGCGGCGACAGCACGCGGCTCGTCACCATGCTCACGAGCAGCGCCACCAGGGCGACGTCGGCCGGGTCGAGCGTCTCCAGTCGGCCGAGGAGTCGCAGGACGCCGAGTGCGCCGAGCACGGCGAATCCGGTGAGGGTGATCGCCAGGCCCAGGGGGATCGTGATGGGTACGTCGACCTCCATCGCCCCGTAGCGGAACTCCGTCGGCACCTCCGTGAAGACGTTCCACACCATGAAGGGCAGCGCGCCGACGGATTCGACCTGCAGTCCGCGCGCTCCCTGCTCGCCGAGGAAGGACACACCGCCGGTCGACCACAGCAATACGCCGGCGAGGATCGCCGCCGACATCACGACGAAGCCGAGGATGCCGCGCGGCAGCGATCGACGCGGCAGCGCGATGAGCATGAGGCCCGGCCACACCTTGACGAGTGTGCCCGCGGCCGCCGCCGCACCGCTCCACACGGGACGCGCGATGAGCACGAGTGCGACGACGGCGGCGAGGGTGGGCACGACATCGAAGCGCGCGAGCCAGACCGGTCCGACGAGGACTGCTCCGATGACCCAGGCCCACGCCGCGCCAAGACCCACCGTGCGGCGTCGTCCGGCGACGGCGAGCACCGCGAGCGTCGCCAGATCGCAGAGCAGGGCGATGAGTGCGAACGCCGCGACCGGGTTGGAGCCGAGCAGGGCGGCAAGAGCGAAGACGATGCCCGCACCGGGCGGGTACTGCCACATGTCGTCGCCGATGGGGAATCGACCGGTGACGAGCAGGCTGGACCACTCGGCGTAGAGCTTGACGTCATTGAGGACCGAAGGACCGTCGGGGTAGGGGACACGTCCGGTGAGTGTGCCGATCAGGAGAAGCCTGCTGATGACCCACGCGAGAGCAAGCGCGACGACGCTTCCGCGGATGCGCGCCATCGTCACGGAGTGTCGTCGCGGGCCTCGAGCAGGCCCAGCCGGAGTGCGGTCATGAGCGCCTGAGCGCGATTGCCCGCGCCGAGCTTGTCGTAGAGCTTGGAGATGTGGGTCTTGGTGGTGGAGTCCGAGATGAAGAGCTGCCGCGAGATCTGCGAGACGCCGAGGCCGTCGGCGAGCAACTGCAGCACCTCGCGCTCGCGTGGCGAGAGCTGCGGTCCCTGGGGTGATGTGCGCCGTTTCATCGCATCGGCAAGGTCGGCGGATGTGAAGGAGTGCGGCGAACTGGCCGCATGACGGGCGGCGGCGACGATCTCCTCGGCCGGTGCGCTCTTGGGTACGAAGGCGCTGGCCCCTGCATCGAGGGCGTCGAAGAGCTGGTTGTCCCCGGCGTACATCGTGAGCACGACGATCCCCATGTCGGCCGACTGGGCGCGCAGCGCGCGGACGACATCGAGGCCGTTGCCGTCAGGCAGCCGCAGATCGACGATGGCCACGCTCGGCTCGGTCTTGCGGCCCATCGCCAACCCCTCTGCGACGCTCGCGGCCTCGGCGATGACCTCGACGTCCGGCTCGCGCTCCAGGGCGCGGCGCAGCCCCTCGCGAATGAGCTCATGGTCGTCCACGAGGAGCACGGTGATGGTCATGGCGTCTCCTCCCCGGTGCGGCCCGTGCCCGGGGCCTGCAGGGACAACTCCACCACAGTGCCCTGGGGGCTGCGGCGCTTGACGGTCAGGCTGGCGCCAATCCGCGTCGCGCGCTCACGCATGATGGTCAGGCCGAAGCTGTCCGGTCGCGCCCGGCCGTCAGCGATGCCCCGCCCATCGTCGGCGACCCGCAGGAAGGCGCTGCCGTCGGTGACGCGATAGGTCACCCACAGGGTGCGCGCCTCGGCGTGCCTCCGGGCATTCGCCACCGCCTCCTGAGCGATGCGCAAGATCTCCGGCGCGACTCCCGGGGGCAGGCGGGTCGGGTCCTCATCGAGGACGAGGTGGACGGTGAGGCCAGCCTCGGCGCCGACGGCACGCACGTGGGAGGAGAGAGCCTCGCCAATCCCCGCACCGACCTCGGTGCGCAGGTCGAAGATGGATAGGCGCAACTCGGTGACGATGCGCGTGAGTTCGTCGCGGATGCGCTGCAGGCTGGCCCGGGTGCCGGGGTCGGGTTGGGACGCAAGGGCGTCATCGAGCAAGAAGCCGAGCCCGGCCACCTCCTGCGCGATGCCGTCGTGGATCTCGCGAGCCAGCCGTCGCCGCTCCTCCAGCGTCGCGAGGTCGCGGACCTCGTCGAAGATCCGGGCGGTGTCCAGGCGCAGCGCGGCTTCGTCAGCCATCGCCTGCGCCTCGGTGAGGTCCTCGACCGGCCAGAGCCCACCCGATCGCTCGACGCCGACGAGCCCGATGCGCTCATCCCCGAGGCGCAAGGGGATGACGGCACAGGCACGTGACGTGCCGATCTCGGGACCGTCCATGGCGCCCAGGCGCTGCATCGGGACCCCCGACTCCCACGCCTGCCCCCACAGGCCGGAAGTGAGCGAGGGACTCCACCCGGCGGCCTCCTCGGGGCTGCGCGCCACGGTGAGCAGGCGCCCGCCGTCGGTGCGCACGAGCACCTCCGCGCGGTCATGGGGCAGGACCGTCCGAAGGCGCGCGAGCGCCGCCTGCGCGAGTGCCGACTCCTCAAGCCCTCCGGGCAGTTGTCGTGCCACGTCGCGCAGGGAGACCAGGAGCCGGCGAGCAGCGTCGTAGTCGGTGCTGGCCGGCGCGATGCGCTCTCGCAGATGCGCGGTGAGGACCGCGCCCAACCCGAGTGCGGCGCCGAGGGCGAGCACGACGACGAGGTCGACGACCGCGGTGGGCAGGTCCTCGCGGACGCGCAGGATCGTGCCGACCCCGAGCACGAGCGCCTCGACAGCGATCGCCGAGGTGAGACCGGCGGCTCCCATGGAGAAGGCGCTGACAATCGGGGGCACCGCGAGGTAGACGACGGATGGCCGGTCGCCCGGGGTCGAGGTCACGACCACGAGCGCGATCGCCGCGGCCTCGGCGATGAGGACGGCGTAGCGCAGCCACACGGGTCGTGTCGGGATCGTGCCCAGTTGGGCCAGCACCGCGATGACCCCGACGAGCGCGACCTGCACGGTCGAGATCGGCATGTCGCCCGTGAAGAGGGAGACCAGCAGTACGCCGAGAAAGCCAAGGCCTCGCGTCACGCCATCACGGACGCGACGCGAGGCCAGGGCCTGCGTTACGAGTAGAGAGCGTCGACCTCGGATGCGAACTCCTTCATGACGACGTTGCGCTTGAGCTTCATGGACGGCGTGAGCTGCCCGCCCTCCTCGGTCCAGTCGACGGGAAGAATAGTGAACTTCTTAATCGCCTCCGCGTTGGACACCGCCTTGTTGGCCTCGTCGACCGCCTTCTGGATCTCGGCCACGAGGTCGGGATCGTTGGTCATGGACTCGATCGTCGTGGTCTCGGGCTTGCCGGTCTGCTTGAGCCAGCCGGGGAAGGACTCGGGGTCGATCGTGACCAGTGCGGCGATGAAGGGCTGCGCGTCGCCGACCACGATGCACTGGCTGACGAGCCAATTGGCGCGCAGCCTGTCCTCGAGCACGGCGGGTGCGACGTTCTTGCCGCCGGCCGTGACGATCAGCTCCTTCTTGCGACCGGTGATCTTGACGAAGCCCTGATCGTCGATCTCGCCGATGTCACCGGAGTGGAACCAGCCGTCCGGCTCGATGGCCTCGGCCGTGGCGGTCGGGTTGTTCCAGTAGCCCTTGAAGATCTGCGCGCCGGCGAGCATCAGCTCGCCATCGGCGGCCACCTTGACCTTGGCCCCGGGGAAGGGCTGGCCGACCGTGCCGATCTTGATGGCATCGGGTCGGTTGACCGTCGTCGCCGCGGATGTCTCGGTGAGGCCGTATCCCTCGAGGATCGTCACGCCGATGCCGCGGAAGAAGTGGCCCAGGCGGTCGCCGAGTGGTGCGCCTCCGGAGACGGCCCACTCCACGCGCCCGCCCATCGCCGCGCGCAGCTTGCTGTAGACGAGCTTGTTGAAGACCTTGTGCTTGAGCTTCAGGCCCAGTCCCGGGCCTCCGGTGTCGAGGGACTTGGAGTAGTCGATCGCGGTCTGGGCCGCGGTGTTGAAGATGTTGCCCTTGCCCTCGGCGGTGGCCTTCTGCTGAGCGGAGTTGAAGACCTTCTCGAAGACGCGCGGCACGGCGAGCAGGAAGGTGGGCTGGAAGGACTGCAGGTCCCCCAGGAGGTTCTTGACGTCGGGGGCGTGGCCGAGCTTGGTCCCCGAGTGGATGCAGCCGAGCTGGATGATCCGGCCGAAGACGTGGGCGAGGGGCAGGAAGAGCAGGGTGGAAGCCCCCTGTACTGCGAAGAGCTGGGGCATGCCGGCCACGATGTTGTCGACCTCGAACATGAAGTTGCCGTGGGTCAGCATGCAGCCCTTGGGGCGGCCGGTCGTGCCCGAGGTGTAGATGATCGTTGCGAGCGACTCGGGGTTGAGGGTCGCGCGCCGGCTCTCCAACTCTTCGTCGGAGATGCCTGCGCCAGCGGCAGCGAGCGTGTCCAGTGCGCCGTCGTCGAAGATCCAGGCGCGGGTGCAGTCCGGTAGGCGGTCGGCGACCTCGTCGAAGACCTTCTTGTTCTTGGCGCTTTCCAGGAAGACGCCGACGGCGTTGGAGTCGCCGAGGATCCACTCGACCTGCTCGGCCGACGAGGTCTCGTAGATTGGCACCACGGTGCCGCCGG
>VGBQ01000020.1 GCA_016870425.1 Actinomycetota bacterium
ACTCGATGCCCCCGGCGAGCCCGAATCGCTCACGGAGGCAGACGCGTGACGACCTTCAGCCAGTGGCGGCACGGAGAGGGGTCGCACAATGCGGCCGACTACTCGATCCCCGAGGACGCGCGCGACTTCCAGGGGGAGCGCGCCGGCTTTGCCACACGCTTCATCGCCAGCGCGATCGATGTCGCTCTCGTCGCCCTGGTGATGATGGGCATCTGGCTCGGCATCGAGATCCTCCAACTCATCTTTACGCCCGGGGTCCAGGTCGATCCACCGCGAGCCGCGACCCTGGTGCTCTGGGGTTATCTCCTGGCCACCGTCTACTGGACTGTGGCCTGGGCGACGAGCGGCCGCTCACTCGGGGCATGGGTCATGGGCGTGCGCGTCGTTAGTCGCAAGGGTGGGCGGCTGAGCTGGCCGGTGTCACTTGCCCGAGCAGCCTTCTCGGTCGGCTTCCCCGTGGGCCTGTTCTGGGCGTTGATCAGCAAGCGCAACCGCTCCGTGCAGGACGTCGTGTTGCGCACCATCGTGATCTATGACTGGAGCCTGCGCGCACCCCTGGTCATCGGGTCGAGGCGTCCGTCGTGACATCAGCGACGATGGCAGCGTAGGCCTCGATCACGTCGTTTGCGGCCAGCGCCACGACGGTGTCGCGCTGGCCGGTGCCCAGGGTGATCTCACCACCGACAACGCGCTGGTCGGCGACCACCGGCAGGTCGAGCCCGAGGGGCGTGATGGTCCCGCGTGCATAGCCCGTGACGCTGAGCGCCTCGTCGGCGTCGGGCAGCGAGAGACGGCTGACGCCGAGTAGCGCACGCAGCTTGGGCCACGACAGCGATCGGTCGCCAGGGACCAGCACGAGGACATAGTCACCCACGCCGCGGCGTACAACGAGTGTCTTGACGACCTGATCGGGTCGCACGCCGCAGGCCCGCGCGGCTTCCTCGACCGAGGTCACGTGGCCCGGGTGGATGACGCGGTGATTGATGCTGCGGCGAGTGAGGTCGAGTACGCCGGGGGCGTCAGACGCGCCGGAAGGGTCATTGTGCGATGTCAAGAGCGGGTGACCGGGATCGAACCGGCACCACCAGCTTGGAAGGCTGGGGCTCTACCATTGAGCTACACCCGCGAACGTGCGAGACATCAGGGTACCCGCTTGCGCGGGCGGCTGCGACGAGCGCCTATGGTCGCATCAGAGCGCATACGCCCGAGCCTAACTTTGCCGCCTCAGGGGAATCCACGTTCTGCGAATCGCTTGGCCGACCGTTGCCCGCGCTTTCGGCGTGCGAATCGCGGTCGACGGGCGGCTAGTGGCGACGGGCGCCGTTCTGCGGTCGAAAAGCGCCACCCGGTGGCACATCCAGACCACAGAAGCACGGGGGACTGCCCACCCCCCCGCACGCGATCGGTGCGCGCCCCGGCCAAGTGCGGAATCACGCGCCCCTAGACTGTCCAGGCTCGCCGTGCGCGGGCACGCGGGGTGTGGCGCAGCTTGGTAGCGCGCCTGCTTTGGGAGCAGGAGGCCCCCGGTTCAAATCCGGGTACCCCGACCAGTGGCCGCGGCTAGTCAGCCGCCCCTGATGGCCGCGCGCGGCCGGCAAGTAGGCTGACGCGACTCACCTTCCGTAGGAGACCTCCAGTGAAGAGCACCGCCGAGACCCTCAGCCCGACCCGCGTGAAGCTCACGGTCGAAGTGCCCTTCGATGAGCTCGCACCGAGCCTCGATGCGGCGTACCAGGCCATCGCCAAGCAGGTGTCCATCCCCGGCTTCCGCAAGGGCAAGGTGCCGGCCCGGATCATCGACCAGCGGGTTGGCCGCGGGGCTGTGCTGGAAGAGGCCGTCAACGAGGTGCTTCCCCGGGCGTACGAGGAGGCGCTCCGCGAGAACTCCGTGGTGCCCCTGGGTCGCCCCGATGTTGAGGTCACCGAGATTTCCGACGGTCAGGCGCTGACCTTCACGGCCGAGGTCGACGTGCGTCCCGAATTCGATCTGCCCGACTACTCCGGCATCGTCGTCGAGGTCGAGGATGCCGAGGTCACGGACGATGACGTCGAGGAGCAGCTCACCGGCCTGCGCGGGCGCTTCGCCTCCCTGACCCCGGTCGAGCGCGCGGCAGCCGATGGTGATGTGCTGCTCGTCGACCTGCTGGGCCACGAGGCCGACGGCACGTCGGTCGAGGATCTGTCAGGGCATGCCCTGTCCTACGAACTCGGCACCGACGGCATGCTGCCGGGATTCGACGATGCCGTGCGGGGTGCGACCGCGGGAGAGACGCGCACCTTCGAATTCACACCGGAGGGTGGGGAGTACGCCGACCGCCCACTCACGGTCGACGTCACCGTCTCGGCCGTCCGCGAGCGCGCCCTGCCGGATGCCGATGACGACTTTGCCCAGTTGGCGTCGGAGTTCGACACCATCGCAGAACTGCGCGACGACATCCGCACGCGGCTTGGCCGCGTGCGCGTGCTCGAGCAGGGGATGCAGGCGCGGGGCAAGGTCCACGATGCGCTCCTGGGCCTGGCCGACTTCCCGCTCCCCGAGGGCGTGGTCCGCCAGGAGGTCGAGGAGTACTTCGCCGACGGCCATGCAGGTGACGACGCTCACCGCGCCGATGTCGAGCGCGAGGCTCGCGACGGCCTGCGTAGCCGACTGCTGCTCGACAAGATCGCCGAGGCCGAGGAGATCTCGGTGGGAGAGTCCGAGCTGTCCGCGTGGCTGCTCCAGAACGCCCCCCGCTATGGCATGTCCCCGGATGCCTTCGCCCAGGCGCTGGTGCAGGCCGGCCAACTGCCCATGGCCATCAGCGATATCCGCCGCGGCAAGGCCCTGGCCGTCGTGACCTCCAAGGCGCGCGTGGTGGATGCCTCCGGGCGCCCCGTGGATCTGGAGAGCGTCGACGCAGAACTGCGGGCCGCCGAGGGCTGACGCCTACGCCCACGGCGAACACGCACGGGCCCGGGACTAGCACGACGGTCCGCGGCGTTAGGGTCGTCAGGCGGTCGGGTCCCCGGCCGAGGGAGAGGAGACCTGCGTGAGCATCGACCTGCGGACCGGTGGCCCGAGCATGACCGGATTCGGCGACATGCTCGATGAGCGACTCCTGCGCGAGAGGATCGTGTGGCTCGAGGGCGAGGTGCGGGACGAGAACTCCAACCGCATCGCCAAGCAGCTTCAGGTGCTGGCGGCGGAGGACCCCGACAAGGACATCACGCTCTACATCAATTCTCCGGGTGGCTCGATCACGGCCGGCATGGTCATCTACGACACCATGCAGCTCATCCCCAATGACGTCACGACGATTGCCATGGGCCTGGCGGCATCGATGGGGCAGTTCCTGCTGTGCGCGGGCTCTCCCGGCAAGCGCTACGCCACACCCAACACGCGCATCATGATGCACCAGCCCCTCGGCGGTATCGGTGGCACCGCATCGGACATCAAGATCCAGGCGGAGCAGATGCTCTTCATCAAGAAGCGTATGGCGCAGCTCATCGCCGAGCACAGCGGCCACACCATCGAGGAGATCGAGGCCGACTCTGATCGCGACCGCTGGTTCACGGCCGAGGAAGCCCGCGACTACCGCCTGATCGACCACGTCTACTCCACGTCAGCCGACGCTCCCGGAGCATCCAAGTGAACGCCGACCCCCGCGTCGAAGGAGACCACATGCGCACCCAGTCGGGCCTCTACGCCCCGCAGGCCCGCTACATCATCCCGGAGTTCCGGGAGCGGGTGGCCAATGGCGAGCGGGTCCACAACCCCTACACCAAGCTCTTCGAGGAGCGCATCATCTTCCTCGGCGTGCAGATTGATGACGCCTCCGCGGATGACGTCATGGCCCAGTTGCTGTGCCTGGAGTCGATGGACCCTGACCGGGACATCCAGATCTACATCAACTCACCCGGTGGCTCCTACACCGCCATGACGGCGATCTACGACACGATGCAATTCGTCAAGCCGCAGGTCCAGACAGTGTGCCTGGGGCAGGCCGCATCGGCAGCAGCTGTGCTGCTCGCGGCCGGCACGCCCGGCAAGCGGTTCGCTCTGCCTCACTCCCGGATCCTCATCCACCAGCCCTACACCGAGGGCGGCGGCCAGGCCTCCGACGTGGAGATCCAGGCCAACGAGATCCTGCGCATGCGCGAGGAGATGGAAACGATCCTGTCTCATCACACGGGGCGCACCAAGGAGCAGATCGAGAAGGACATCGAGCGCGATCGCATTCTCACGGCGGAGGCGGCCCGCGAATACGGGATCATTGACCAGGTCATTGCTTCCCGCAAGGTGCCCGCGCTCTCCTAGGACATGGTGCCCGTCACCTCGGCGTCCGCTACCGGCTGAACGCGCCGGGGCCCCAATTCGCCCCAATCGGCGCCGTGTGGGGGTACCGTCGGAGGCTCGGAGGGCACTCGCCTGCCCTAATGCGAAGGAGTTGCCGTGGCGCGCATCGGCGATGGGGGTGACCTCCTCAAGTGCTCCTTCTGCGGGAAGAGCCAGAAGCAGGTCAAGAAGCTCATCGCGGGCCCCGGCGTCTACATCTGCGACGAGTGCATCGACCTGTGCAACGAGATCATCGAAGAAGAGCTCAGCGACTCCGCGGACATGCCCTTTGATGAGTTGCCCAAGCCGCGCGAGATCTATGAGTTCCTCGACAGTTATGTCATCGGCCAGGACATCGCCAAGAAGGCCCTGTCGGTGGCCGTCTACAACCACTACAAGCGTGTGCAGGCAGGTGCCAACGTCCGCGGTCGCGACGACTCGGTGGAGCTGGCCAAGTCCAATATCCTTCTCCTGGGTCCCACCGGCTCCGGCAAGACCCTGCTGGCTCAGACGCTGGCGCGCATGCTCAATGTCCCGTTCGCCATTGCCGATGCCACGGCGCTGACCGAGGCGGGCTATGTCGGCGAAGACGTCGAGAACATCCTCCTCAAGCTCATCCAGGCTGCTGACTACGACGTCAAGCGCGCCGAGACCGGCATCATCTACATTGACGAGATCGACAAGGTCGCGCGCAAGAGCGAAAACCCGTCCATCACGCGTGACGTGTCGGGCGAGGGCGTGCAGCAGGCCCTGCTGAAGATCCTCGAGGGCACCACCGCGTCGGTGCCCCCGCAGGGCGGACGCAAGCACCCGCACCAGGAGTTCATCCAGATCGACACCACCAACGTCCTCTTCATCGTGGGCGGCGCCTTTGCCGGGCTCGACCAGATCATTGAGCAGCGCATCGGCAAGAAGCGCGTGGGCTTCACCTTCGACATCGTGCCTGAGGACGGCGAGACGCTCGGCAACACCAATCCGGAGGACATCTTCAGTCATGTCATGCCGGAGGACATGCTCAAGTTCGGCATGATCCCCGAGTTCATCGGCCGCTTGCCCGTCTTCACGTCCGTGGCAAAGCTCGACCGTGACGCGCTCATGAAGGTCCTCACGGAGCCCCGCAACGCTCTCGTCAAGCAATACCAAAAGCTCTTCGATCTGGACGGCGTTGAGTTGGACTTCACGGAGGAGGCACTCGGCGAGATCGCCGACCAGGCCCTCAAGCGCGGCACGGGCGCGCGCGGCCTGCGGGCGATTCTCGAAGAGGTCCTTCTCAATGTCATGTACGACGTACCGAGCCGCTCTGACGTCGCGCGCGTGGTCGTCACCGAGGAGACGGTCCGCGACAACGTCCTGCCGACGCTCGTGCCGCGCGAAGTCGAGACGCCCAAGCGCCGTGTGCGCAAGGAATCCGCCTAACCACCGCGCCTGGGCCGTGCACGGCCTCCGCCCCTTATCGACGCTAAGGAAGCCGTTAACGTCGATTTCGGGCGGAATCGGCGCACGAGGATCTATTCCGTGGGCGCCAGGGTCACTTCGACGCTGAGTGCATCTCCGCCGGCCTCGAAGGCAATCTCACCGATGGATCCCGTGGCCTGCAGGTCCCCGGCGATCGCCTGGATGCGCGCCAATGATTCTGCGGGCCCGCTGACCACTGCCCGGCTGACGTCGGCCTTCATCGACGCCTTGGCCTCGCTCTTGGCCCTGCGTACGAGCGATAGCGCAATGGCCGTGTCAGCGATGATGGCTCGGTCTCCGTCGGCGGAGAGGGACGCGATCTCCTCGGCGCTGGGCCAGGTGGTCCGATGGATCGAGCCCTCCTGCCACCATGACCACACTTCCTCCGTGACGAACGGCAGGAACGGCGCGAAGAGTCGCAGTTGCACGTCGAGGGCGATGGCGAGTGCCGCCTTGGCTGACGCAGCAGCCTCGGGACCCTGGCCGCCGTACGCGCGATCCTTGACCAGCTCGACGTAGTCATCGGTGAACGACCAGAAGAACGTCTCGGCGAGCTCCAGCGCCCGCGTGTAGTTGTAGTCCTCGAAGGCGGCCGTTGCCTGACGCACGGTCTCGGCGAGGTCCGCGAGCATCGCGCGATCCAGGGGCGCGGTCACGGCGGAGGCGTCGGGGCCCGACGGGTCGAATCCCAGCACGAACTTCGACGCGTTGAGGATTTTGATCGCCAGGCGTCGCCCGATCTTCATCTGGCCGACGTCGAATGCCGTGTCGGTGCCGGGGCGCCCAGAGGCGGCCCAGTAGCGCACCGCATCGGAGCCGTGCTCGTCGAGCAGTCCCATGGGCGTGACGACATTGCCCTTGGACTTGCTCATCTTCTTGCGGTCGGGATCAAGGATCCAGCCGCTGATCGCGGCATCGCTCCACGGCAGCCGGTCGAACTCCAGGTGGCTGCGCACGACGGTGGAGAAGAGCCAGGTGCGGATGATCTCGTGCGCCTGCGGGCGCAGGTCCATGGGGAAGACCCGCGACCAGAGGTCCTCGTCGCGACTCCAGCCACCGGCGATCTGCGGGCTGAGCGATGACGTGGCCCACGTGTCCATGACATCGGGGTCGCCGATGAAGCCGCCGGGCTTGCCGCGCTGGTCCTCGGAGTAGCCCGCGGGCGCATCGCTCGAAGGGTCGATGGGCAGGTCGGCATCGCCCGGCAGCAGCGGCGAGTCGTAGTCCGGGTTGCCGTCCGCATCGAGGGGGTACCAGATCGGCAGGGGCACGCCGAAGAAGCGCTGACGCGAGATGAGCCAGTCGCCGTTCAGGCCCTCGACCCAGTTCTCGTAGCGCACCTGCATGTGCGCGGGGTGCCAGTGCAACTGGCGTCCGCGCTCGAGGAGCTGCTCGCGCAGCTCGGGTCCGCGACCGCCGTTGGTGAGGTACCACTGCCTGGTCGTGACGATCTCGAGCGGGCGGTCGCCCTTCTCGAAGAACTTCACGGCATGCGTGATCTCGCGCGGCTCACCGACCATGTCGCCACTCTCGCGCAGCAGCTCGACGATGCGCTCCTTGGCCGAGTGCGCTGTCTTGCCGGCGAGCTCGGCGTACGCCGCCTGAGCCTGTGGGGTGTCCATCCACGCCGGGATGTCCGGAAGGATGCGCCCGTCCCAGCCGATGATCGGGCGCGTCGGCAGCTGCAGCTCGCGCCACCAGGTGACGTCGGTGAGGTCGCCGAAGGTGCAAATCATCGCGATGCCGGAGCCCTTCTCCGGATCCGCGAGTGTGTGGGCGACGACCGGCACCTCGACGCCGAAGATCGGCGTGCGGACCGTGCTGCCGAAGAGCGGCTGGTAGCGCGCGTCGTCGGGATGAGCGACGAGGGCAACGCAGGCGGGGATGAGCTCGGGACGCGTCGTCTCGATATAGACGGGCTCGCCGCCGTCGGTGCGCGCGAAACCAATGCGGTGGTAGGCACCGGGCCGCTCGCGATCCTCGAGCTCGGCCTGCGCGACCGCGGTGCGGAAGGTGACATCCCACAGCGTGGGCGCCTCGGACTGGTAGGCCTCGCCCCGCGCGAGATTGCGCAGGAAGGCGCGCTGCGACACAGCGCGGGCGTTGTCGTCGATGGTCTGGTAGGTCTGCGTCCAGTCGATGGACAGGCCCAGGCGTCGCCAGAGCTCCTCGAAGATGACCTCGTCCTCGACGGTGAGCCGCTCGCAGAGCTCCACGAAGTTGCGGCGGGAGATGGGCACCTGCTGCTTGGGATCTGGCTCGGCCGGTGGCTCGAAGGTGGGGTCGTAGGGCAGGGAAGGGTCGCAGCGCACCCCGAAGTAGTTCTGCACGCGGCGCTCGGTCGGCAGGCCGTTGTCATCCCACCCCATGGGATAGAAGACGGAGAAGCCACGCATCCGCTTGTAGCGGGCGATGCAGTCGGTGTGGGTGTAGGAGAAGACGTGGCCCACGTGCAGCGAGCCGCTCACGGTGGGCGGGGGCGTGTCGATCGAGTAGACCTGGTCGCGCGGACGGGTGCGGTCGAAGAGGTAGGTGCCGTCGGACTCCCACGCCTGCACCCAGCGCTGCTCGATGCCGTCGATGCTGGGCTTGTCCGGGAGGCGAGAGCTCATGGGCGCTCATCCTAGGAGGAGGCCACTAGGGTGGCTGATGTGACCGATGCGCCCGGCCCCGACGGCTATGCCGCACTCCAAGCCGAACTCCTTGGGCGCTGGCCCGAAAACGCCATCGATCCGTCGCTATCGCGTATCAGCGCGATCATGGACCTGCTCGGCGCACCCCAGTTGGCCTACCCCGTCATCCACGTCACCGGGACCAACGGCAAGTCCTCGACCGCTCGCATGATTGCCTCGCTGCTGCGGGCTCTGGGCCTGCGCACCGGCCTCTACACCAGCCCCCATCTGGTGGACATGCGCGAGCGCATCGAGATCGATGGGGAGCCGATCTCGGCCCACCACTTCATGGAGGTCGCCGGCGATGTGGCGCCCTTCATCGCCACGGTCGATGCTCGTGCGGCGGAGGAGGGCGGCACGCCCGTCACCTTCTTCGAGACGATGACCGCTATCGCCTACGCCGCCTTCGCGGATGCCCCGGTCGATGTCGCGGTCATCGAGGTAGGTGTGGGCGGGACATGGGATGCGACCTCCGTGTGCCAGCCGCAGGTCGCCGTGGTGACCCGGGTCGCCATGGATCACGCCGACATCCTCGGTGATCGCATCGACCTCATCGCGACCGAGAAGTCCGGCATCATCAAGCCGGGGTGCTTCGCGGTCATCGCCGAGCAGGATCCCGAGGCTGCGGATGTGCTGCAGGCTCGTATCGACGACGTCGGCGTGCCGGCTGCCTGGGAGGGCAGGGCCTTCGCCGTGGTCGAGCGCACCGTGGCGGTGGGGGGTCAGGTGCTCACCCTCCAGGGTCTCGCCGGCACCTATGACGACGTCTTCGTCCCACTCTTCGGTGCGCACCAGTCGCGCAACGCGGCCGTGGCGCTTGCGGCCACCGAGGCCTTCGTCGGCGGGGGAGCGCTTGCCCTGGACGCCGACAGCGTGCGCGAGGGCTTTGCCGACGTGACCTCACCCGGCCGCCTCGAGGTGGTGCGCCGCGGACCCACCGTCATCATCGACGCGGCGCACAATCCGGCGGGAGCCGCCGCACTGGCGGACGCACTGTCGGAGTCCTTCGCGTTCACCCACCTCGTCGGGGTCGTCGCTGTCCTCGCCGATAAGGACGTGACCGGCATTCTCCGCGCTCTTGAGCCGGTCATCGATGAGTTGGTCGTGACGGAAAACGACTCACCTCGCAGGATGGGCGTCGATGCGCTTGCGGCGCTCGCGACCGAGGTCTTCGGCGAGGATCGCGTCACTGCCTGCCGTCGGCTCGAAGAAGGCCTCGACGTCGGAATCCGCCTGGCCGAAGAGGCCGACACCTACGCCGCCTCCGGGGTGATCGTGACCGGATCCGTGGTCACCGCAGGCCAGGCTCGGGCGATGGTCCTGCGCGAGAGAGCGTGAGGGTGTCGTGAGGGTGCTGGGCGCCACTGTGCTGTCGCTCGAGGCAATCGTCGTGATCCTTGCCATCCCGCTCGCCATCGTCGTGCAGGGTGTGAGTGCTGCAGTCGCCATCCCCGCGGGTGCCGTCCTCGCACTCGCCCTTGTCATGCTCGCTCGGTATGTCACGCGCTCGTGGGCTATTCCGGTGGGCTGGGCGTTGCAGGTCGTCACGGTCCTCACCGGGCTCGTCGTACCCATGATGTTCATCGTCGGTGGGATCTTCGCCCTGCTCTGGGGAGTGGCGATCACCCTCGGTCGCCGGGCGGATGAAGCGGCCGCGGGCGGCTCGGCCGCACCACCACCTGCGGGATAGGCTCATGCGGCATCCCCGCAGCAGAAGGAGCCCCTGTGTCACAGCGCACCCTCGTCCTGGTCAAGCCCGACGGCGTCGCCCGCGGCCTCGTGGGGGAGGTCCTCTCGCGTATCGAGCGCAAGGGTTTCCGCATCGTCGCACTGGAATTGCGCACGATCCCGGCCCAGGTGGCGCAATCCCACTACGCCGAGCACGCGGAGAAGCCCTTCTTCGGTGACCTCGTCGACTTCATCACCTCCGGCCCTCTCGTGGCCGCGGTGATCGAAGGACCCGAGGCCATCGCGTCCTGGCGCACGATGATGGGGGCGACCAATCCGGCCAACGCCGCGCCCGGCACCATCCGCGGCGATCTGGCCACTGAGACGCAGTTCAACGTCACGCACGGCTCTGATTCACCCGAGTCTGCCGCGCGGGAGATTGCGCTCTTCTTCCCCTCACTGGTCTGATCGCCGTGCACCCCCGCACGCGTATCCGGCTCGGTCTCACGGCCGCTGCGGCAGCAGCCGGTGGATTCGCGGCGGCGCGCCCGACGCTGATGAGTTGGCCCGCACGCGTGCGGCCAGGATTCGTCGCTGCGGTTTCGCTGGTCACCGGCACGGCGGCGTACGTCGCATCGGGCAGTGCGGGTCTACGCGCGGCAGGCATGCCAAGCTTCGAACACCGCGTGCGGCGCACGATCACATGGGGCATCGCGGGCGCGACGATCGTGGGGGCAGTCCAAGCGGCCAAGGGCGAGGCCCAGAGTCGACTTGAGGGGGGCGGCCGGGCCATCGAGCCTGGATTCGCCGAGGCGCCCGGGCTGGAGACGGTGTCGGGAGGGCCCGGCTCCCTCGTGGACTTCGCCACCGTGGGGCGCGAGGGGGCCCGGTTCCTGGGCTCGAGCGTGCCATCTGAGGTGGTCGAGAAGGTGACGGGGTCACCCATGGCGATGCCGGGCGTGCGCGTCTTCGTCGGCTTCGACTCCGCGCCCACGCCGGAGGAGCGAGTGGCACTGGCGCTCGAGGAGTTGCGACGCACGGGCGCATATGACCGCTCCACGCTGCTCATCGGTGCACCCGCGGGCAGTGGCTACACCAATCCGACACCGGTCGACATCCTCGAGATCCTGCTGCGCGGAGACACTGCAGCGGTCGCGGTCGGCTACGGACTGCTGCCCTCCTTCCTGTCGCTTGATCGCGTCGAGTTGGCGGCGCGCACGCAATCGCTACTTCTGGAAGGCATCGCCGCAGATCTTGCCGGACGTGCGCATCGTCCGCGCCTGCTCCTCTACGGCGAGAGCCTGGGTGCGCGCGTGCAGCAAGCCGCCATCCCCGGCGGCTCGCGTGACCTCGACCGACTCGGAGTGTCGGCAGCTCTGTGGGTGGGGACACCCGGGGGTCAGCAGTCCGTTGCCTTCCACGCGGCAACGGCGGACGAGTCGATCACCATCGACCGCCCGGAGCAGATCCCCGACGTCCTGCCCGACCCACGGCCCCGCGTGTGGTTCCTCGAGCACGACGGGGATCCGGTCGTCCGCTTCGAGCCCACGGTCGCCTTCCGCCGACCTCCCTGGCTCGCGGCTCGGCCGCGTGGGCGCAACGTGCCCGAGGCGATGATGTGGACGCCCGGTATTACCTGGGCCCAGGTCATGGTCGACACCCTCTTCGCCACCCACATCACGCCCGGCAACTTCGATAGTCGCGGCCACGACTACCGCGCCGACCTCGGTGGAGTGGTCCCGGCGGCCTATGCGCTGTCCGTCGAGAGGGGGACAGCGGAGCGACTCGAGGAAGCTCTGCGCGCCCTCGAGGTCGAGCGTGCTCGCCGCGTGGGAGAGACCTAGCCGCACGGGCCATTGGAGCGAATCGGCCCTGACGCGTACCATGGTTCACGCCCGTCACGCTTCGGGCAGGTGTGGGGAGGGTGAGTGTCCAACACGATGTCGTTCGTCGGCCGAGACATGGCCGTCGATCTCGGCACGGCCAACACCCTCGTCTACGTGCGCGGGCGAGGCATCGTGCTCAACGAGCCGTCAGTCGTCGCCATCAACCAAAACACGGGCGGCATCCTCGCCGTGGGGTCCGAAGCCAAGAAGATGATCGGCCGGACGCCGGGCAATATCGTGGCGATCCGGCCCCTGAAGGACGGCGTGATCGCCGACTTCGACACCACCGAGCGCATGCTGCGCTACTTCATCCAGAAGGTGCATCGCCGGCGCCACCTGGCCAAGCCCCGCCTCGTCATCTGCGTCCCGTCCGGCATCACCGGCGTCGAGCAGCGTGCGGTGAAGGATGCCGGCTACGCCGCGGGTGCGCGCAAGGTCTACATCATCGAGGAGCCGATGGCCGCTGCCATCGGTGCCAACATGCCGGTGCACGAGCCGACGGGCAACATGGTCGTCGACATCGGTGGAGGCACGACAGAGGTCGCCGTCATCTCACTCGGTGGCATCGTGACATCGATTTCGATTCGCGTCGGCGGCGACGAGTTGGACAACGCGATCATCCAATACGTCAAGAAGGAATACTCACTGCTGCTCGGTGAGCGCACAGCGGAGGAGATCAAGGTCGCCATCGGGTCGGCGTTCCCTGTCCCCGATGAGCCACACGCCGAGATTCGCGGCCGCGATCTCGTCAGTGGCCTCCCACGCACGGTCGTCGTGACGGCCGAGGAGATCCGACGGGCCATCGACGAGCCGGTCAACGCCATCGTCGACGTCGTCAAGACCACCCTCGATCGCACCCCACCCGAGCTCTCCGGCGACATCATGGACCGGGGAATCGTCCTCACGGGCGGGGGCGCCCTCCTCACGGGCCTCGACGAGCGCCTGCGGCACGAGACGGGCATGCCGATCGTGGTGGCCGATGCCCCCCTCGACTGTGTGGCGATGGGCTCGGGCAAGTGCGTGGAGGAGTTCGAGGCGCTCCAGCAGGTCCTCATCTCCGAGCCGCGTCACTAGGCGACCGCCTCCCGCGACATGAGGGATACCCGGCGGTCGAGGATCATCCTCGCCATCCTCGTGCTGCTGTCGATCACGCTCATCGTCTTTGACCTGCGCGGTGGCGATAGCGGGCCGACGCGTCCGCTGCGTGTTGCGGGCGAGACGGTCCTTGGCTCGGCGGAGCGAGCGATGGCCGGCGTCGTGCTTCCCGTCCGCGGCCTGCTCGAATCACTGGGCGGGCTGAACGAAGCTGACCAGCGGATCGCCGAGCTCGAAGCTGACAATGCACGCCTCCAGGCCGAGCTCGACACGGTCGCCAACGATCGAGCCCGGGTCGCCGATCTCGAGGAGTTGCTCGGACTGGTGTCGGTCAATGACTACGACGCGGTGCCCGCCCAGGTCATCGCCGTCGGCCCCGCGCAGGGCTTCGCCTGGACCGTGACCATCGACGCCGGGAGCCGCGACGGGGTCGAGCGCGACATGTCGGTGATCAGCGGTGCGGGCCTGGTCGGTCGCACGATCGATGTCGGCCCGACGACCTCCACCGTGCTGCTCGTCGTCGATGCGACATCGTCGGTGGGGGGGCGCTTGGCAGGCACGTCCCAGATCGGCATCGTCTCCGGCACGGGGCGCCAGGATGCCCTCACGATGCAACTGCTCGATCCGCTGGCGGCCGTCGACGTCGGCGACGTGGTGGTCTCCTTCGGGTCCGAGGGTGGTCGGCCGTATGCGCCGGGCATCCCGATCGGGACCGTCGCGGAGATGCGAGGCACTGAGGGCCAACTCACTCGGTCAGCCATCCTCGTCCCCTATGCCGATGTGTCCCGGCTCGACATCGTCGGGGTGGTCCTGCGGGCTCCCGAGACGGCACCGCGCACCACCTTGGCACCGGCGCCGTCGACGACCACGGAAGGAGCCGGCTGATGCCGCTGCGCCGCACGCTGGTCTCCGCGATCCTTCTCGTCCTCGCCGTGCTCATCGAACTCACCGTCCTGGCTCCACTGCCCTTCCCAGGGGCGACTCCCAACCTCGTGCTTGTCGTCGTCGTCATCCTCGCGTCGCAGTTCGGCGCCGTGACCGGGGCCGTCAGCGGCTTCGCGGGAGGTGTCCTGCTCGACATCGCACCACCCGCCGCGGGCACGATCGGGATCACGGCTCTGATGCTCACGGTGGTGGGATACGCCGTCGGGCGCTTCGCGGAGTCCGACGACCGACCGTGGTGGTCCATCGCCGTGCTGGCTGCTCTCGCGGCACCGCTTGTCGTGCTCGGCGGCGCCGTCCTGGGCGGGCTGCTCGGCGATCCACGCGTGCGCTGGGACGACGTGGTCGTGCTCATGCTGAGCGGCGCGGCGTGCGCCCTGATCCTGGGCCTGCTGCTCATCCGCCCGCTCCGCTGGCTGTGCCGGCGCGTGGTTCCCGACGCCTACCCCCGCTGAGAGACCGGGGGATCACCCCGATAATCGGACGCTCGCCCCCGCGCCGAGGGGGACTCTCCGGCGTTCCCGGCGTACCGTGGTGGAGCCTGAGGGGCGGCTCCACGGGCCCGCAGGCCGCCCGGGGGCAGGACAGAGTCAGCAACCGCACACCGAAGGGGCGTCATGAGCGACAGGTCTCACCTGCGCCTCGTCGTCCTCGGGGTCCTCATCATCTCGCTGATCGGCACCCTCGTCGCGCGCCTTTCCTATCTGCAACTGGTCGTGGGCGAGGAGTACGCCGCCCAGGCCGCCAGCAACTCCACCCGCGAGGTCATCACCCCCGCCGTGCGCGGGCTCATCCTCGATCAGCGCGGACGCCCGCTCGTCTCCAACCGCACATCGCTGGTCGTCTCGGTCGACCGAACCGTCCTGGCGCGCGAAGAGGACGGCGGTGCCGCGGTGCTCGACAACCTGGCTCGGGCGCTCGGCGTCTCGCGCGAGTCCATCGACCAAAAGCTCATGCCGTGCGGATCCGAGGGCGCGCCCCCGCTGCCGGTCTGCTGGGATGGCTCGCCCTACCAGCCGATACCCATCGCCAAGGACGTGGCCACGGAAACGGCACTCACCATCATGGAACGCCGCGCCGACTTCCCCGGTGTCAGCGCTCAACTCGCGGCCGTGCGCGAGTATCCCGAGCCCTTCGACGCCAACCTTGCTCACGTGCTCGGCTACGTCGGCCCGGTGACGCAGGAGCAGCTGGATGCGCAAGGTGACAGCGCCGACCCGGCTCGACTGCGCTCGCGAGACCTCGTCGGCCGCAATGGCCTCGAGGCGCAGTACGACGCCGAACTCCGAGGAATCCCCGGGATCACAACCCTCGCCGTGGACCAGGTCGGCCGGGTGACGGGCACGGTGTCGGAGTCCGAGGCCGTGGCCGGCAACTACGTGGTGACCAACATCGACGCGCATCTGCAGCAGGTGGTCGAGCAGGCACTCGCGGAGTCCGTCGACCGGGCCCGTGAGGAGGGCGATGTCGCGGACACCGGTGCCGCGGTCGTCATCGACGTGCGCACCGGCGCTGTGCTCGCCATGGCGAGTTACCCGACGTACGAGCCGCAGATCTGGGTGGGTGGCATCTCCACTCGCGACTACGAGAGTCTCCTGCGCGACCGGGCACTGTCGATGACGGTCACGCAGGGCACCTACGCCCCCGGATCCACGTTCAAGGCCGTCACCACCGTGGCTGCAGCACGCGAGGGTTATGACCTCACCGGCACCTATCCCTGCCCCGCTGACTACACGGTCGGATCACAGCGCTTCCGCAACTTCGAATCATCGGGATTCGGACCCATCACGCTCCAGCGTGCGCTCGAAGTGTCGTGCAACACGGTGTTCTACCGAATCGCCGACGAGATGTGGCTCAAGGGCGGGGGGCTCTACGCGCCCCAGGGCGCCCCGGATCCGGTGGCCGAGACCGCCGCCGCATTCCGCCTCGGTGAAGCCTCCGGCATCGACCTGCCCAACGAAGCCGCGGGTCTGGTCTCGGGTCGCGACGAGAAACTCGCCGTCTGGGAGCAGCGCCGCGAGCAGTGGTGTGCCGACGCCAAGGAAGGCTTCTCCGCGTTGCGGGACGAGAATCCCAAGCTCGCGGAGTACTACACGGCGCTGGCCAAGGAGAACTGTCTGGACGGCTTCCGCTGGCGCAATGGCGATGCGATCAACGCCTCGATCGGCCAGGGAGACACCGCCATCACCCCGCTGCAGCTGGCCATGGCCTACGCCGCGATCGCCAACGGCGGCACGGTCTACCAGCCGCAGGTGGCCAAGGCGGTCCTCAGCAGCCGCGGCGAAGTCGTGAAGCAGTTCGATCCCGTGGTGCGCGGCGAGGTGCAGGCACCCGAAGGGACCTTCGACTTCCTGCGCACGTCGCTGGCGGGGGTCACGGCGGAGGGCACCGGTCGCGTCCCCTTCGAGGGCTTCCCGCTGGATGAGATCCCCATCGCTTCCAAGACCGGATCCGCGCAGGTCTTCAGCGACAACTCCACGACCGCGTGGTTCGCGAGCTTTGCGCCGGCGGACGATCCGCAGTACGCCGTGGTGATGATGGTGACGCGGGGAGGCACCGGGTCGCTCACCGCGGGTCCCGGCGTGCGCGCCATCTACGAAGCGCTCTTCGGCGTCGTCGACGGCATCGTCGATCCCGCCAAGAGCGTGCTCATCGGGGCGCAACCATCGCGGACTCTGCCCATCGTCCGCCCCGACGGCACGCCCGTCGTCCCCGAGGCGACACCGTGAGCCTGTCCGAGGCGACCCCGAGTCGTCGCTTCATCGGAGCGCGCCAGGAGGGACGCCAGTCCTACTGGCGCCGACTCGACTGGTGGCTCCTGGGCGCCGCGCTCGTGCTGAGCACCGCGAGCTCCGTCTTCGTCTGGTCTGCGAGCCGATCCGATCTCGCCGGGGATGACCCGCAGTACTTCCTCAACCGTCACCTGGTCAATATCGCCATCGGTCTCGTACTTGCCTTCATCGTGTCGCGCCTGGACTATCGCCTGCTGCGCGCCTACGCGCCGGTGCTCTACGGTCTGGCGATCGTTGGCATCCTCCTGGTCTACACCCCGCTCGGCACGACGATCGCCGGCGCGCGCGCGTGGGTGCAGGTGCCTGGCGGATTCACGCTGCAGCCATCGGAGTTTGCGAAGGTGGCCATCGTCCTCATCCTCGCGGTGGTGCTGGCGGAGAAGCGCGATGCGGAGGCAGAGCCACGCGATCGCGACGTCGCGCTCGCCCTCGGCCTTGCGGCGATCCCCATCGGCCTGGTGCTACTGCAAAACGACACGGGCACCGTGCTCATCATGTGCACGGTCGTCGTCACGATGGTCGCCGTGTCGGGTGCGCGCACGCGCTGGGTGGCCGGGCTCCTGGTGGGAGGAGCCACGGCGGCTGTGATCGCCTGGCAGCTGGGCTTCGTCAAGGACTATCAGATTGCCCGCCTCACGTCCTTCGTCAATCCCGACGAGGCCGCGAGCACCGCCGCCTACAACGCGACGCAAGCCCGCATCGCTATCGGCGGGGGTGGGCTGTGGGGACGGGGACTCTTCCAGGGTCCGCAGACGCAGGGCAACTTCGTCCCCGTCAACGAGAGCGACTTCATCTTCACCGTGATCGGCGAGGAGGCCGGCTTCATCGGCGCTGCGATCACCATCTTGCTCCTGAGCATCATTCTGTGGCGGGGCATGCGCATCGCGCTGGGGGCGGGCGAGCTCTACGGCCGCCTCGTCGCTGCGGGTGTGGTCGCCTGGCTGGCCTTCCAGACATTCGAGAACATCGGCATGAACCTCGGCATCATGCCGATCACCGGCGTGCCACTTCCCTTCGTGTCCTACGGCGGTACGTCGATGTTCGCGTCCTGGATTGCCCTCGGCCTGCTGGAGAACGTCCGACTCCACCAGCAGCAGCAGTCCTGATCCCCGGCGCGGGTACCCTGGGCCCATGCCGTCCACACCGGTCGCTTCGGTCTTCCCCGCCCTCGAGGCGCTCCTGCCGCTCGTGCAGAAGCCGATCCAGTACGTCGGGGGAGAGGTCAATGCCGTCACGGCCGAGTGGGACGAGGCCGATGTCCGGTGGGCGCTCATGTATCCCGATGCCTACGAGGTCGGCGCCCCCAACCAGGGCGTCCAGATCCTCTACGAGGTGCTCAACGAGCAGCCCGGCGTACTCTGCGAGCGCACCTACGCCGTATGGCCGGACCTCGAGGCACTCATGCGCGAGCACTCCGTGCCGCAGTTCACCGTCGACGCCCATCGCCCCGTCGGTGCCTTCGATGTCTTCGGCCTGTCCTTCTCGACCGAGCTCGGCTATACCAACATGCTCACGGCACTCGACCTCGCCGGCATCCCGCTCATCGCCACGGAGCGCGACGAGTCGCATCCCATCGTCGTCGCTGGTGGTCACGCAGCGTTCAACCCCGAGCCCATCGCCGACTTCGTCGATGCGGCCGTGCTCGGCGACGGCGAGGAGGCCGTGCTGAAGCTCACCGAGGTCGTCCGCGAGTGGAAGCAGGCGGGACGTCCGGACGGCCGCGCGGGACTGCTGGAGTCCATCGCTCGCTCCGGCGTGGCGTACGTCCCGTCGATGTACGACGTGGAGTACCTCCCTGACGGGCGCATCCGTCGCGTCGTTCCGCAGCGCGCCGGCATCCCCTGGCGCGTGAGCAAGCACACCCTGATGGATTTGGACGAATGGCCCTATCCGAAGGCGCCCCTGGTGCCCCTCGCCGAGACCGTGCACGAGCGCATGAGCGTGGAGATCTTCCGCGGGTGCACGCGAGGCTGCCGCTTCTGCCAAGCGGGCATGATCACGCGCCCCGTGCGTGAGCGCAGCAAGGCCGGCATCGCCGCCATGGTGGACAACGGCCTTGCGAAGACCGGCTACGAAGAGGTGGGCCTGCTCTCCCTCTCCAGCGCCGACCACTCCGAGATCGCCGAGGTGACGACCTACCTGGCCGACTGCTACGAGGGATCCCAGACGTCGCTGTCGCTGCCGAGCACGCGCGTCGATGCCTTCAACATCGACCTCGCCAACGAACTCTCACGCAATGGCCGACGCAGCGGCCTCACCTTCGCCCCCGAGGGCGGGAGCGAGCGGATGCGCAAGGTCATCAACAAGCAGGTGACCGAGGACGACCTCATCCGCACTGTCGCCACGGCCTACGGCGCTGGGTGGCGCCAGGTGAAGCTCTACTTCATGTGCGGACTACCCACCGAGACCGACGAGGATGTGCTGCAGATCGCCCGCCTGGCCGCAGAGGTCATCCGTGTCGGCCGCGAGGTGAGTGGCCGACGGGATATCCGGTGCACGGTCTCGATCGGCGGCTTCGTGCCCAAGCCCCACACGCCCTTCCAGTGGGCAGCCCAACTGGACCACGAGACCACTGACGCCCGCTTGGCCAAGTTGCGCGATGCCATCCGCACCAACCGCGAGTACGGCAAGTCGATCGGCTTCCGCTACCACGACGGCAAGCCGGGCATCATCGAAGGCTTGCTTTCTCGCGGGGATCGCCGCGTCGGCCGAGTCATCCTGCAGGCATGGCTCCAAGGCGCACGCTTCGACGGATGGAGTGAGCACTTCGACTTCGACCGCTGGGCGTCAGCGGCTTCCACCGCACTGGCTGACGAGCCGGTCGATCTCGATTGGTTCACCACGCGCGAGCGAGACCACGCCGAGGTGCTCCCGTGGGACCACCTGGACTCCGGCCTGGACCGCGAGTGGCTGTGGGAGGACTGGCAGGACGCCCTGGATGAGCGCGGCGTCGAGGACTGTCGGTGGACGCCGTGTTTCGATTGCGGCGTGTGCGACCAGATGGGCACGAGCATCCAGGTCGGACCCACGGATCTTGGTCTGCCCGCAGTCGCGACGCGCGTCGTGGCTGGCCAGCCCGCGTGAGCAGGCACCGTCCGCGTGGATAGGAAGCCCCCGCGCGAGCATGTCGCGCCTGTCCAGCGTGTCCGCCTGCGCTACGCCAAGCGCGGTCGCCTGAGATTCGCCAGCCATCGCGATTTTCAGCGCGCCCTCGAACGCGCACTGCGGCGAGCCGATGTCCCCATGGCCTTCAGCGCCGGATTCAGCCCCCACCCCAAGATCTCCTACGCCAATGCCGCACCGACCGGCACCGCGAGCGAGGCGGAGTATCTCGAGATCGGCCTATCCCAGGTATGTGACCCCGAGGACCTGCGCGAGCGCATCGACCGGGCCTTGCCGCCCGGACTGGACATCCTCGATGCCGTCGTCGCCCGGACCCCGGACTTCGCTGACCGCCTCCAGGCGAGCCGTTGGCGGATCGAGCTCCCCGGGCTCACCGTGGATGAGGCCCGGGGACCGGTCGACGGGCTCCTTGCTGCCCACGAGGTGATCGTCCAGCGGCTCACGAAGAACGGCATGCGCTCCTTCGACGTCCGTGCGGCACTCCTCGCCGCGAGCGTGGCGCCTGGCGGGGATCGCACCATGCCGTGTGCGATACTGACGGTGGTCATTCGGCAGGTCACCCCTTCCGTGAGACCAGACGACATCCTCGCGGCTCTGCGCAGCGTGGCCCCCTCTCCGGCAGCGACCGGGTGGCAGACACCACCCCCCCTCGTGACCCGGGAGATGCAAGGGCCGCTCGCCGAGGGAGGGTCGGCCGACGAGTTCGTGGTCGGTGACCCCCTCGCTGCCGACCGCGAGGCTGACCAGACTTGACGGCCCGGTACGCCGGGTCGGCCGGCCCCCCGGCCGGTGAGACCAGGTCCCGAGCGGCGCATCCGCGCCCGGGACCGTGAGAGGACGCGACCGCATGGTCGACAGCACGCAGGAGCCCTCGGGCTCAGCAACCCCGCGCCCGCGCAAGGCCGCCAGCCGGCCGGCGGGCCCCCCCACCCCTGTGGCGGACGCCGCGAAGCCGGCGAAGAAGGCGGCCGTGAAGAAGGCGGCTGAGGACAAGCCGGCGAAGAAGGCGGCCGTGAAGAAGGCGGCTGAGGACAAGCCGGCGAAGAAGGCGGCCGTGAAGAAGGCGGCTGAGGACAAGCCGGCGAAGAAGGCGG
>VGBQ01000021.1 GCA_016870425.1 Actinomycetota bacterium
ATGGGCGCTGATCGCGCGCGTGCCGCCGCCACTCCCACCCTGGCTGCGGTCTACGACCGCGTGGGCTTCGTGCCGCTGCCGGCCCCATGATCGCCGTAGGCGTCGTGATCGACGTGCCCGAGCCGTTTGCCACTCGGATTCGCGAGGCCCGGCGCGCCTGGGGAGATCCCGAGGCCGACGCCGTGCCGCCGCACGTCACCATCGTGGCCCCGGTCTCGGTCGATCCCGAGGAGATGCCTGCGCTCGAGCGGCACCTTGAGCGTGCGGTCGAGGGCTGTCGCCCGTTTCGCATGAGGCTGCGCGGGACGGGCACCTTCCGCCCGGTCAGTCCCGTTGTCTTCCTCGCTGTCGCCGAGGGCATCCCCGGATGCGAGGAGCTGGAACGCCGGGTCCGGAGCGGCCCCTGGTCCGTGGACCTGCGCTTCCCCTACCACCCTCACGTGACGATCGCCTTTGGCCTCACTGACGAGGCACTCGACGACGCGTTCAGCGCCCTCGCGGACTTCGAAGCGGTGTTCGACGTTGACGCCATTCGGCTCTACGCCCTCGTCGAGGATGGCTGGCAGGCGAGAGCGACGTACCCGCTCGTGGGCTAGCCCACGTCGTCAGTTGCGCGCGTAGTCGTGCTCGACCGCATCGTCGGAGGCGGTGCGCGCCCGTCGCCCGCCCTGGCGCGGAGCCGGACCGCGCAGGCTGCGTAGACCCGCGACGATGAGGACCAGCCCGACGGCCATGGCACCCACGAGGGTCCACACCCATCCCCAGTTCGTCGATGCCGCGGGTGAGGGTGTGGCCGCTGCCGCCGCGGTGGTGTCGACGTCGCCCCCCGATGGCGCCGATGCATCGGGACCCGGTGTGCCAGCCGAGGAGGAGTCCGGAGTCACCGCCGCGGGAGTCTCGACGGGATCGACGAGGTAGCCCACCGGGGTGACACTGTCGATGTTGGCGAAGCCCCAGTCCAGCAGTGCGGAAGCCGAGGGATAGATCTCACTCTCAATGTTGAGCATCGTGACGACCAGGCTTGTGCCATCGCGCTCCGCCGCTCCGACGAAGGTGCGTCCCGCCTCGGTGGTCCAGCCCGTCTTCACACCCATGGCGCCCTCGTAGCCCTGGATGAACAAAGGGTTTTGCGTGGCAATAGGCATGGTCGATCGGGGATCGCCCGGCTGCTCGGGCATGTAGCCGGGGAAGTCCTCGATTACGCGCGTATTGACGTATTCGTAGAAGTCCGGCCGCACCAAGCCCTCGCGCGCGATGAGAGCCAGATCGTAGGCCGAGCTGACCTGGCCCTCGGCGGGGAGTCCACTCGGATTGCGGGCAACCGTGTCGTAGGCCTGGAGCCGCTGCGCTTCTTCGTTCATCTGCGCGACGGTGAGCTCCATGCCGCCGTTGGCATGGGCGAGCGCTGACGCGCAGTCATTGCCGCTCTGCATCATCAAGCAGAGGAAGAGTTCGCGCACGGAGTAGGTGGCGTCCTCGACCAGGCCCACCCGGCTGCCCTCGACGGCGACGTCGTCGTAGGTCGTCGTGTAGATCACCTCAGGATCCATGCGCTGCGCCAGGGTGAGGGTGGTCAGGGTCTTGAGGACCGAGGCAGGCGGTCGCGGCACATGCGGGGCCTTCGCCGCCAGGATCGCCCCCGTGTCGAGATCGGCGAGGACCCAGGCGCTGACCGGCACGTCCGGCAAGGGATCGGCAGAGGGCCCGGGATCGACGATCACGTCGGTGCCGGAGAGGAGGGGGCCGCCAATGGGCTCGGCATGCGCGGTCGGCAGCGCCACGAGCATCGACGCTGCTGCTGCTGCGGCGGCGAGTGCCAGGGCGATCGGACGGGGCATGATGGCCCCAGACTAACGACGGGGAGTGTCTGGACGCCTGATCAACGCGGCGTGGCGGCGACCCTAGACGCGGCGGAAGATGAGCGCGCGCTTGACCTGCTGGATCGCCTTGGTGACCTCGATCCCGCGCGGGCAGGCGTCGGTGCAGTTGAAGGTGGTGCGGCAGCGCCACACCCCCTCCTTCTCGTTGAGGATCTCCAGGCGCGCCTCGGCCCCCGCATCACGGGAGTCGAAGATGAAGCGGTGCGCTGCGACGATGGCCGCGGGTCCGAAGTACTGCTCGTCGGTCCAAAACACCGGGCACGAAGTGGTGCACGCCGCGCAGAGAATGCACTTCGTCGTGTCGTCGAAGACTGCACGCTCCTCGGCAGACTGGAGCCGCTCCTTGGTGGGCTCGTGGCCATCGGTGATGAGGAACGGCTTCACGGCCCGGTATGCGGCGAAGAAGGGCTCCATGTCGACGACAAGGTCCTTCTCGAGCGGCAGACCCTTGATGGCCTCGACGGTGATCTCACCCGTGCCGAGATCCTTGATGAGCGTCTTGCAGGCCAGTCGATTGCGTCCGTTGATCCGCATCGCGTCCGAACCACAGATGCCGTGTCCGCATGAGCGACGGAAGGTGAGGGTGCCGTCCTGCTCGCCTTTGATCTTCATCAGGGCGTCGAGGACGCGGTCCGTGGGATACGCCGAGACGACGTACTCCTCCCAGTGCGGATCGTCGTCGGTCTCCGGGATGAAGCGGCGGATCTTGAAGGTGACGTCGCGGGGCTCGATCCGTGCGGGAGCCTCGGTGGGCTCGAGGGTCGCGGTCATCAGTACTTGCGCTCCATCGGCTGGTAGCGGGTGATGGTGACGGGCTTGTAGTCGATGCGGACACCGGACTCATCTCCCGCCCCCGGGATGCGGTAAGCCATGGTGTGACGCATGTAGTTGACGTCGTCCCGACCGGGGTAGTCCTCGCGGGCGTGGCCACCCCGGGACTCCTTGCGCTCCAGAGCGCCCACGACGGTGACCTCGGCCAGGTCGAGGAGGAAGCCAAGCTCGATGGCCTCGAGCAGATCGGTGTTGTAGCGCGCTCCCTTGTCCTGCACGGCGATGTGCCGATAGCGGCGGCGCAACTCCTGGATGTCAGTGAAGGCTTCCTTGAGGGTCGCCTCAGTGCGGTAGACCTGCGCATTGAGATCCATCGTCTGCTGCAGATCGCGGCGGATGGCCGCCACCCGCTCGCCTCCGGCCCCCGAGCGGAGCCCCTCGACCAGGGAGATGGTGTACGCCGCAGGATCCTCCGGCAGCGGCGCGAAGTCGTGCGAGTTCGCGAAGTCGGCGGCAGCGATGCCGGCCCGGCGCCCGAACACGTTGATGTCGAGGAGCGAGTTGGTCCCGAGGCGGTTGGCACCGTGGACCGAGACGCACGCCACCTCACCCGCGGCGTAGAGACCGGGCACGACCGTGTCGTTGTCGGAGAGGACCTCGGTCTCGACGTTGGTCGGGATGCCACCCATGGCGTAGTGCGCGGTCGGGAATACGGGCACGAGCTCGGTCACAGGATCGACGCCGAGGTAGGTGCGGGCGAACTCGGTGATGTCCGGGAGCTTGGCCTCGATCTGCTCCTTGGGCAGATGCGTGAGATCGAGGTAGACGTAGTCCTTGTCGGGGCCCGCGCCGCGGCCCTCGCGGACCTCAGCCACCATCGCCCGGGCGACCATGTCGCGGGGTGCGAGGTCCTTGATCGTGGGCGCTACACGCTCCATGAAGCGCTCGCCCGAGGCGTTGCGCAGGATCCCGCCCTCGCCGCGTGCGCCTTCCGTCAGGAGGACCCCGAGGCCTGCCAGGCCCGTCGGGTGGAACTGGTAGAACTCCATGTCCTCAAGAGGCAGGCCACGGCGGTAGGCGATCGCCATGCCGTCGCCCGTGAGCGTGTGGGCGTTGGACGTAGTCTTCCAGACCTTGCCGTAGCCGCCTGTGGCGAAGATGACGGCCTTCGCGTGGAAGACATGGATCGCACCGGTGGCCAACTCGTACGCGACGACGCCCGCCGTCTCCTTGCGGCCGTCTCGCTCGACGAGGATGAGGTCGAGGACATAGAACTCGTTGTAGAACTCCACGCCCTCCTTGACGCAGTTCTGGTAGAGCGTCTGCAGGATCATGTGGCCGGTGCGGTCCGCGGCGTAGCACGAGCGGCGCACGGCAGCCTCGCCGTGGTTGCGCGTGTGGCCGCCAAAGCGACGCTGGTCGATGCGGCCCTCCGGGGTGCGATTGAAGGGCAGGCCCATCTTCTCCAGGTCGATGACCGCGTCGATGGCCTCCTTGCACATGATCTCCGCGGCGTCCTGGTCGACGAGGTAGTCACCGCCCTTGACGGTGTCGAAGGTGTGCCACTCCCAGTTGTCTTCCTCGACGTTGGCGAGTGCCGCGCACATGCCGCCCTGTGCCGCGCCAGTGTGGCTGCGGGTGGGGTAGAGCTTGGTGAGGACCGCTGTGCGCGCCCGCTTGGTGGACTCCAGCGCCGCGCGCATGCCGGCGCCGCCGGCTCCCACGATGACGACATCGAACCTGTGGGTCTGCATGATGCTCCTAGCCGATGGTCGGGTCGAAGGTGAAGATGACAAGCGTCCCGAGAAGGATGATGAAGGCCGAGGAGACGTAGAGGAGCATCTTGAGCCAGAAGCGAGTCTGGTTGCGCTCCGCGTAGTCGTTGATGATCGTGCGCAGGCCGTTGGTGCCGTGCAGCATCGCAAGCCACAGCATGGCCAGATCCCACACCTGCCAGAATGGGCTTGCCCAGCGTCCGGCGACGAAGGCGAAGTTGATCCTCTGCACGCCGCCGTCAAGGATGTTCATGATGAAGAGGTGACCGAGGACGAGGAAGACCAGCACAACGCCGGAGACACGCATGAAGAGCCAGGCATAGAGCTCGAAGTTGCTTCGCTGGCGGTTGCGCGAGCCAGTCGACAGCGCGAGGGAACGATCCGCGAGGCTCATGGTGTCGCCCCGAAGAGCGCCTCGACCGTGTGGCGCATCATGTAGTAGGTGCCCGGAAGCATGACGACCACCCAGACACCCACGACCGCCCACAGCATCTGGCGCTGGTAGCGAGGCCCCCGCGACCAGAAGTCGACGGCGATCACGCGCAGGCCATTCAGTGCGTGATAGAGCACCGCTCCCACGAGGCCGACCTCGAGGAGGTTGACGATGGGGGTCTTGTACGTCGCAATGACGATGTCATAGGCCTCGGGGGACACGCGCACAAGCGCGGTGTCGAGCACATGAACGTAAAGAAAGAAGAAGACCGCGATGCCGGTGATCCGCTGGGCGACCCAAGACCACATGCCCTGGCCGCCCCGGTAGAGGGTGCCCACGGGCGCCGTGGCCATGGTGCCTCCCCTCGTGGAGCGAACGGGCCGGGACGGCCCTTACCTGTGTGCTTCATCGTAGTGCGAGATAGGGGTCTCGGCAGGGTGGGGTGAGCCGGGTCACACGCCTCACCGACACAGGGCGCCCTAGTCTGACCGCATGACCACCGAGTCCGGACTCCCCTTCGACCCGGTCTACGGGCCGGAGGACCTGGCGGATTGGGATCCGGGCGAGCGCTTGGGCGAGCCGGGCGCCTATCCCTACACCCGCGGTGTCTACCCGACGATGTACACCGGTCGCCCCTGGACGATGCGCCAGTACGCCGGATTCGGTACGGCGGCGGAGTCCAATGAGCGCTACCGCCAGTTGCTGGCCGCGGGCACGACGGGTCTCTCCGTCGCCTTCGACCTGCCCACTCAGATGGGCTACGACTCCGACGCGCCCATCGCGCACGGTGAGGTAGGCAAGGTCGGGGTGGCGATCGACACGATCGATGACATGAGGGTGCTCTTCGACGGCATCCCGCTGGACCAGGTGTCCACGTCGATGACCATCAACTCACCGGCCGCGATCCTGCTCCTTCTCTACCAGCTGGTTGCTGAGGAGCAGGGAGTCCCGGGATCGGCTCTCAACGGGACGATCCAGAACGACGTCCTGAAGGAGTACATCGCGCGCGGCACCTACATCTACCCTCCGGCGCAGTCGCTGCGGCTCATCACCGACATCTTCTCCTACTGCCGCGAGGAGATCCCCCGCTGGAACACCATCTCGATCTCGGGCTATCACATGGCCGAAGCCGGGGCCACCCCCGTGCAGGAGATCGCCTTCACGCTGGCCGACGGCGTCGAATACATCCGCGCGGCGCTCGCATCGGGGCAGCACATCGACGAGTTCGCCCCTCGTCTCGCCTTCTTCTTCGTCGCCCGCACGACCCTGCTCGAGGAGATCGCCAAGTTCCGTGCGGCGCGACGCATCTGGGCGAGAATCATGCGCGAGGAGTTCGGTGCCCAGGATCCCAAGTCGATGATGCTCCGCTTCCACACGCAGACCGCGGGCGTGCAACTCACCGCGCAGCAGCCCGAAGTCAACCTCGTCCGGGTGGCGATCCAGGCGCTCGGGGCGGTCCTCGGCGGCACTCAGTCGCTCCACACCAACTCCTTCGATGAGGCCATCGCGCTGCCCACCGAGAAGGCGGCTCGCCTTGCCCTGCGCACCCAGCAGGTCCTCGCCTACGAGTCCGATGTGACCCAAACGGTCGATCCCTTCGCCGGCTCCTACGCCATCGAGTCGCTGACGGACGAGATCGAGGCGGCCGTGGTCGCACTCATGGCGCAGGTCGAGGAGCTCGGGGGTGCTGTCGCGGCGATCGAAGAGGGATTCCAGAAGTCCGAGATCGAGAAGTCTGCCTACGCCGTCGCCCAGGAGATCGATGCCGGCGAGCGCGTGATCATCGGCGTCAATCGCTTCACCGTCGAGGAGCACGAGCCCTATGAGCCGCTGCGCGTCGATCCTGCGATCGAAGCGGAGCAGTGCGCTCGGCTGGAGCGGGTGCGCGCTGAGCGCGACCAGGCCGCGGTCGATGCCGCGCTCGAGCGCATCCGCGCTGCGGCAGCGGGCACGGACAATCTTCTCTACCCCATGCGCGATGCTCTGCGCGCCCGGGCGACCGTGGGCGAAGTGAGTGACGCCCTCCGCGATGTGTGGGGTGTCTACACGCCGACGGATGCCTTCTGACGGTGGCGACCGAGATCGAGGCGATTGCCTGGCAGGACGACGCGATCGTGCTGCTCGACCAGACGCGTTTGCCCGGCGAGGTCGTCACGCTCGCGTGCTCGGACGTCGACTCCCTCGTCGACGCCGTACGTCGCCTCGTCGTGCGCGGTGCCCCGGCACTGGGCGCGGTCGGTGCCTACGGCGTCGCGGTGGCGATGCTCCAGTGCCAGCGCGAAGGCTGGATGACCGACCGGCTCGATGCCGAGGTCGATCGCGTGCGCGATGCGCGCCCCACGGCCGTCAATCTCGCCTGGGGGGTCGATCGCGTGCGCCCCTTCATGGCGCGGGGCGTCGAGGCGGTCATCGCGGAGGCGCACCGGATTGTTGCCGAGGACACCGCCGCCAATCGCCAGCTCTCGCGTGTGGGCGCTGACTGGATCCTCGCGCACTGCGCGCGGCGACCCCTGCGCGTGGTGACGCACTGCAACACCGGTGCGCTGGCCACGACGGGATGGGGGACTGCCTTCGGCATCATCCGCGAGCTCGCTGAGCGCGGTGAGATTGAGCTTGTCTACGTCGACGAGACGCGACCACTCCTTCAGGGAGCGCGCCTGACGGCGTACGAATGCGACCACCACGGCATCCCGTACGTCGTGCAATCCGACGGCGCGGCAGCCTCCACGATCCTGCGCGGTCTTGCGGACTTTGCTGTCATCGGGGCAGACCGCATCGCCCGCAATGGCGACACGGCCAACAAGATCGGGTCCGTGAGTGTCGCCCTCGCTTGTGCAGCAGCCGGCATCCCATTTGTCGTCGCGGCGCCGTCATCGACCGTCGATCTCGCCACGCCATCCGGTGAAGCCATCGACATCGAGATGCGCTCGGGTGACGAGGTCACCGCGTGGTCGGGCGTGCCGACGACTCCGAGTGGTGCCCGCGGATTCAATCCGGCGTTCGACGTCACGCCGGCGTCATATATCTCTGCGGTCGTCACTGAGTTCGGTGTCATCGAACCGGGCCCGGGCGTGACGGTCGACGCCATTGCGGGAGGTGCACTGTGACGACTCCGTTGGAGCAACTCGTCGCGCGGTCCAACGCCATCGGTGACGACCCGTCGCTCGTCGTCTACGGCGGGGGCAACACGTCGGCCAAGGGCCTGCTCGTCGATCACCTCGGCCGCGAGCAGCGCGTCATGTGGGTCAAGGGCTCTGGCGCGGATATGCGGGGCTCGATCGCCTCCGACTATCCGGCCCTGCGCCTGGACGACCTGCTGCCGCTCCTGGACCGCGGGGAGATGACGGACGAGGAGATGACGGATCTCGTCGCACGTGCCCTGCTCGACCCTGGCGCGCGACGGCCGTCCATCGAGACTCTGCTCCATGCCTTCCTGCCCTACACGCACATCGATCACGTGCACGCCGATGCCATCTGTGCGCTCACCAATCACGCCGACGGCCCCCGGATCGTGGCCGAGGCGCTGGGAGACGGGTTCGCCTACGTCGACTGGATGCGTCCGGGATTCACGCTGAGCAAGGTGGTCGCCGATCTCGGCGATCGCGACGGGGTCGTCCTCGCACACCACGGCCTCATCACCTGGGGCGAGTCCAGCGACGAGTGCTATCGGCGCACCGAGGCCGCGGTCGAGCGGGCACGCGCCTATCTCGATGCGCTGCCCCTGCGCGTCGATGCACCGGCGCGTGTGCCCGACATGCCAGACGACGAGATCGAGCGGCTCCTCCTGCGCCTGCGCGGAGCCATGGCGCGGACGGGAAGGCGCGTTCTGTGGATCGACCGCCGTCTGCGCGCGGTCGCCGATCACCCCCTGCTCCCCGAGATCGTTGAGGGGGGCGTGAGCAGTGCCGACCACATGCTGCGCATCAAGCCCCGGTCGGCCGTGGTGGCGTCGTCGGAGTCGGCTGCCCTGGACGCCGAGTCCTACGCGGCCGACTATGCGGCGTATGTCGAGCGGAATGCTGATGCCATGCCCGAGGGCTTCGGCATGCACGATCCGATGCCGCGCGTCGTGCTTGTGCCCGGTCTCGGTGCGGTGACCTCCGGGGCGACGCTGCGCGACGCCGAGGTCGCCGCTGACATCGCCGTGCACACCCACGGCGTCGCGGCGACGGTGGCCGAGCGCATCGGGACGCCGCTCGGCCTGAGCGAGCGGGAGACCTTCCGCTTCGACTACTGGCCGATGGAGCTCTACAAGCTCACCCTGCGCCCGCCCACACCGGATCTGGCCGGGTTCATTGCCATCGTCACGGGCTCGGCGTCGGGAATCGGCCGCGGGATTGCGCTCGAGCTCGCCGCCAGAGGTGCGTCGCTGGTCCTTGCCGACCTCGACGGCGATGGACTGGAGGAGGCGGCCGAGCGCATTCGTGAGAGCGGCGCTCCCGCCCCGGTGCTGGTCGCGGGCGACCAGTCCGATGCGTCGGTCGTGGCCGAGACGGTGCGCCAGGCGGTGCGCACCTTCGGTGGCTTGGACGGCGCCGTTATCAACGCTGGCATCGGCGTCACCGGCACGCTCGAGGAACTCACCCTCGACCAGTGGAATGCGGCGATGCGCATCAATCTGGCCAGCGGCTTCCTGATGACGCAGTCCTGCATGCGCGCGATGAAGGAGCAGGGCTCAGGGGGCTCGCTCGTCTACGTCGCGAGCAAGAACGCCTTCGGTCCCGGCGCGGGCTTCGGTGCCTACTCCGTGTCCAAGGCCGGCATGGTGCAGCTCATGCGCATCGCGGCTCTCGAGGGTGGTGCCGCAGGGATTCGCGCCAATGCCATCAATCCCGATGCGGTCTTCGACAACTCTCGACTGTGGGATGGCGGGCTGCGCGAGGAGCGGGCTGCTGCCCATGGCATCGCGCCCGACGAGCTCGAGGACTTCTACGCCTCGCGCAACATCCTCAAGCGCCGCGTGACGACTGCCGATGTCGCGCGCACTGCGGCCTTCCTGCTCTCCGATGCCTCGTCGCGGACGACCGGCGCTGTGGTCCCTGTCGACGGTGGCGTGGCAGGAGCATTTCCCCGCTAGCGACATCCCATTTCGCCAGGCTGCGCCGACTTTTCAAGACTTCCGGGGCGTAGGAAGTCTCGATTTCTCGGCGGGGGTTCCAGGCCGTCTCGGCGGGACGTTATCCACAGCCGTCGATATCGGACTGGTCTCACCTTCCGCGGGTCGTCAGGCTCGACGCATGCTCCGGCCAGAAGTCGTCGTCACGGTGAACGCCCTTGCCACGCAGTTTGGTAGCGCGACCTTCACGCCAAGAGACGCAGAGCAAGTGGGTGTGGCCCAGCACCGACTGTGGACCGCTGTCGGGTCCGGAGCCGTTTACCGACTGGCGCGGGGCCGCTATCAGGTCGTCGGTGAGCACGTCGGCCTACCACCGGCGGGGATCGCCATTCCACCTGTCGAGGCAGCCAGGGTGAGGGATCGGATCGCCGAACTCGCCGAGGCCGGTGTGCCAGCGAAGCTCGGCACTGCCTCGGCGAGCCAGGTCTGGCAGCTGCCCCTCTACCAGGTCGAACCTCCAGCATGTCCAGTACTCCTCGTGCCGCGTCAATCGGGCCTGAAGCCGGGTGTGCGCCGCGGAATCCGTGTCTCGCTCCGCGACGTTGACCCCCGGCAAGTGGTGCTTGGCCCCGGCGACATTCCCATGACGAGTCCGCTGCTCACTGCTCTCCACATCGCCGCGGGACCACGACTCTCCCTGCCGGGGCGGCTCGTGGTGCTTCACGGGGGGCTACGTCGGCACTGGGAGTTGCTCGAGGTCAATGACGCCCGCATGACGAGCAGGACCCTTGCTTCCGCCATGAGCGACGTCCGGGTGCGGACGGCCCTCTTGGAAGAGATGGCGGTGATCGCTGCTGGCGCGGACATCCAGGGACCCGGAGGCCCTCAAGGGCTGGGCGTGGCGGCAGCCAGTGCGTGGGCGCGACTGGAGCTCGCGATGCGCATCGCTGACCCCAGGGTTGAGACAGCGTTGGAATCGCTGTCCTGGGCGCGGTTTCATGAGTGGGGTCTTGAGATGCCGGTGCCACAGGTCAGCCTCAGGGGGGCCAGTGGGACCCTCTGGCGCGTCGACTTCCTCTTTGAAGGTCGCGTCATTGGAGAGTGTGACGGAGCGGTCAAGTATCACGCCGGACATACGGCCTGGCAGGAAAAGCGACGCCAATCAGACCTGGAGGCCAAGGGCTACATCTTCGTCAGGTGGACTTGGGAGGAACTTCTGCGCCAGCCAGAAGCGGTCCTGGCGCGCCTCGATCTGGCGCTTCGTCGTTGCCGCTGAACTCCGGCAAGTTCCGCGGGGAAATCAAGACTTCCGCGGCCCCGGAAGTCTTGATTTCCGGGCAGAACTTTTGAGGGGCGACTAGACGAGGCGGATGTCGGTCATCTCGGCGACCTCGGGGTACGCCGATTCGCCGATGGCGTGCGGCTCACCGGGTCGACGTACCCGGATGACCTGCCAGCCCGCGTCGCGTGCCGCATCGAGCTCCGCAACGACGTCGGAGCAGAAGAGGATCGTGGCCGGATCGGCTCCGATCGCCTCGGTGATCGCTCGGTAGGACGACGCATCCCGCTTGGGCCCGGCGTTGGCGGTGTCGTAGTGGCCGGCAATCCACCCGGTGAGGTCACCCTCGGGAGAGTGGGCGTACCAGTTGCGCTGGGCCAGCACCGACCCCGAGGAGTAGACGGAGATAGGCAGGCCGGCGTCATGCCACTGGCGCAGGGCCTCCAGCGCATCGGGGAAGAAGTCTGAGATGAGGGCGCCGCTTGCGAACCCCTCCTCCCAGATGAGGCCCTGGAGCTCCTTGAGTGGGGTCGCCTTGCGATCCTCCGCGACCCAGCCGCGCAAGATCGCGACGATCTCGTCCGCGGACGGCTCGCTGAGACCTGCCTCCCGGGCGACCTCAGCCACGATGCGGTCCGTCTCGGCCTCTCCGGCGTGCTGGGTGAGCCATTCTGCGAAGCGCTCGGCGGCGTAGGGAAAGAGGACGTCGTAGACGAAGGCCGAGGCACTGGTCGTACCCTCGATGTCTACGACCACGTGCTGCACGTCGCTGAACTGGACCGCGCCCGCGGGCTCAGGATTCACAAGCATGGAGGCTACATGTCCGCGGCCGATGATCTCGCTCGCGCGTCACGTCGGCTGTATGCGCTCGGTTGGATGCGGGGGACGTCGGGCAATGTCTCGGTGCGCGACGCTGATGGGATTCTCGTCACGGCCTCAGGCATCGACAAGTCTGCGGTTGAGTCCGCGGATGCGGTGCGCATCGACGCGGGCGGTGCCGCACTACCGGGGCAGGAGCGCAGTGCCAGCGCAGAGGCGCCCGTGCATGCGGCGTTGATCACCGAGGCCGGTGCCGGCGCCGCCGTGCACGTGCACTCCCTCGCCGCGGTCGAAGCCGCCGCACGCTGGCCCGGGGGCGTGCCGCTCGTCGATGTCGAGCAGCTCAAGGGGATTGGCCGGGGGGCCCACGGCGACCTCGCCATCGTGCCCGTGGTCGCGAACTCTCAGGACATGGCCGATCTCTCCGCAAGGATCCTGGCCGCGCGCGATCCCGGAGTGCCCGGCGTCATCGTCGCCGAGCACGGGCTCTATACCTGGGGGTCCTCCCTGGCCGAGGCCATCGACCGGACGGAGAGCTTCGACTGGCTCTTTGAGCATGCCCTGCGCCTGGATCGACTCGGGAGGGGCTAGTGCGCCCCGTGCCTCGGCGCGGCAGAATGCCGGCATGACGATGCTGACCGTGTGGGCCGATGATCAGCCCGAGACACCGCTCCTGCGCACCCGTGACCACGCTGCGATCGCCGAGGCACTCACGCCCATCGGCGTAGTCTACGAGCATGTCCCCGTGGGCGATCGCCTCGCGGACACCGCGACCCAGGACGAGGTCCTCGAGGCCCATCGACCGCTCGTCGACCGCCTCATCTCCGAGCACGGCTACCGCCTTGTGGACGTCGCCCAGTTGCACCCGGTCGACTCGGACGAGTGGCGGGCGACGGCTGCGGCGGCGCGGACCAAGTTCCTCAACGAGCACACCCACGACGAGGAGGAGATCCGCTACTTCGTTGCGGGCTCCGGCGTCTTCTACCTCCACGTCGATGGTCGTGTGCACGCCATGCTCTGCACCGAGGGCGACTTGCTCAGTGTCCCGGCGCTCACCACGCACTGGTTCGACATGGGCACCTCCCCCGACTTCACCGCGATCCGCTTTTTCCACGACGACGACGGCTGGGTGGGCACCTTCACGGGCAGTGACATCTCGACCCACTTCCCGACCTTCGACGAGCTGACCGCCGCGGCGGACCTGGCTGACGCTTCGGCATGACCGGCGTCGACTGGGACGCCCTCCGGGCAGCCGCGGAGGAGGCACGTGACCACGCCTATGCGCCCTACAGTCGACATCCTGTCGGTGCCGCGGCCCTGACCACGTCGGGTCGCACCGTGACCGGGTGCAATGTCGAGAACGCCTCGCTGGGCGTCACCCTCTGCGCGGAGTGCGGTCTCGTGAGCGAACTCGTGCGCACCAGTCCCGTGGGCGACCGTGAGCGCATCGTGGCCTTCGCCTGCGTGGGTCCACTGCCGGGTCCCCTTCTGCCGTGCGGGCGCTGCCGCCAGCTGCTGCACGAGCACGGCGGCGCGGCGATCCTTGTCGATCACGTCGACGGCCCGATTCCGCTGGGTGCGCTGATCCCGGAGGCATTCGGACCCGAGGCGATTCCGTGAGCGGCACGCCCTCCGTGGAGGGCGCTCTCGGAGTCATCGCCGGCACGGGCTTCTACTCACTCGATGCTCTGCATGATGCCCGCCAGGTCGTCGTCGACACGGCGTACGGCGCTGTCCCGCTCATCGCCGGCACGATGCACGGTCGCCCGACGTACTTCGTCTCGCGCCATGGCACCGACCACTCCGTGCCCCCGCACATGGTCAACTACCGCGCGATCATGCAGGCACTCGTCGACTCCGGGGTGAGCGAGATCCTCGCCATCAATGTCGTGGGTGGCATCGGTCACGAGGCCGGCGACCTGGTGGTCGTCGATGATTTCATCGACTTCACCCATCAGCGTCCCCTGACGTTCTTCGACGGCACGACGCCGGAGGGTGTCGTGCACGTTGACATGGGCGAGCCCTACAGCGAGCGCCTGCGACGCTCGTGGATCGGCGCGGCTGAGGACTTGGGTGTCCCTGTGGCACCCCAGGGCGTCTACGGCGCATTCGAGGGACCGCGATTCGAGACGAAGGCGGAGATCCGCATGGCGCGCTCAGCAGGTGTCACCGTCGTGGGCATGACCGGCGTACCCGAGGTCGTCCTCGCGGCAGAACGAGGCATCCCCTACGCGAGCCTGTGCCTGGTGGCCAACCCGGCGGCCGGACTCGGCACCGAGCCCATCACGGTTGATGACGTCAACGCCGTCGTCGCCCAGGGCGCCGCCACCGTGACGCGCATCCTCGACCGCGCTGCTGAGTTGCTGGCCACGCCCGCATGAGTGTCGATCTCGTCATTCGTGACGCCCGCTACGTCATCATGACCGACGATGCAGGCGGCGTGCAGCAGCATGTCTCCGTGGCCATCGACGATGGTCGAATCGTGAGCGTCGGTGAGGCAGCTCCCGAGGCGACCACCGTCCTTGACGGCCGCGGGTTGCTGGTGATGCCCGGCCTGGTCAACCTGCACACCCACCTGGCCATGACGCTGCTTCGGGGCATCGCCGAGGAGGTCGACCTTCAGGGATTCCTCGAGCGCGTGTGGGCGGAGGAGGCCCGCATCATGGATGCTCACGGCGTCTACGCGGGCACGCGCCTGGGAGCACTTGAGGCAGTGCTGGGCGGTACGACGACCGCCCTCGACATGTACTTCCATCCTGCGGACGCCCATCGAGCCGCCGTCGAGGTCGGACTGCGGCACGTCACGGGACCGGTCTTCTTCTCCTTCCCCGGGCCCGACCATCTGGAGTGGGAGGAGCGGATGGCGCTCGCCCGGGCGTGGCCGGGGACAGTGGAGTCCCTGGGTGGCCCCTACGTGCCGCCCGCCCTCATGCCTCACGCGGCCTTCACCGTGGGGCTCGAGCATCTCGCGGAGATCGCGGACCTGGCGCGCGAGCAAGGCGCCCTGGTGCACACGCATGCCTCCGAGAACGACCGGGAGAACGACGACACCGTCAAGGCAACCGGCATGCGCCCGGTGCCCGCGCTGGAGGCGACGGGTGTCCTTGCGCTCAGCCCCGTCCTGGGCCACGGCGTCCGCCTGGACAACCACGACCGCGATCGCGTGGCAGCGACGGGGACATCAGTCGCCCACTGCCCCGGATCCAACCTCAAACTCGCCAGTGGCGCCGCCGACATCGTGGCCTATCGCGACCAGGGGATACGCGTGGGCATCGGCACCGACGGGTGCTCGTCGAGCAACGACCTTGACATGTTTGCCGCCATGCGGCTCGCGGCTAACCTCGCCCGCCTGGTGCGCGAGGATCCCGCCGCCCTGTCGGCTCGCGATGTGGTGCGTGCCGCCACGATCGAGGGCGCGCGCGCCCTGGGGCTCGGCGACCGCATCGGCACGGTCGAGGTGGGCAAGGAGGCCGATCTCGTCGCGCTCGATCTGCGGGCACCCCACCTTGTCCCTGTCCATGATCCCTACACCTCCGTGGTCTTTAGCGCCGGCCGGTCGGACGTGCGCCACGTGCTCGTCGCGGGCAGGCCCGTGGTCGTCGATCGTGAGCCCGTGCACGTGGATCGCGTCGAGGTCATGACCGCGGCGGCCGACGTCGTGGAGAGTTCATGAGCGAGCTCAGCACCATGAGCGCCGACGAGGTCATCGCTGGCCTGGGCCTGGAATACCTCGAGGGAGAGGGCGTCTGGATCTCCCTGCTCTGGCGTACCGATCACGGCAATGCGATCTACGGCCTGCTCACGCCCGATGACTTCAGCGCCCTGCACGTGCTCGATGAGGATGAGATGTGGGTGCATGTCGCAGGAGCACCCGTGGAGATGCTCGTCCTGCACGTCGACGGAAGCCACTCGACGCATGTGCTGGGAACCGATCTCGATCTCGGTCACGAGCCGGCTGTGCGCGTGCCGGCCAAGTCGTGGCAGGGCTCGCGCACGCAGGGCGAGTGGAGCCTGGTGGTGTGTGCCCTAGCCCCGCCCTTCAGCGGGTTCACGCTGGCCGGTGACGACACCGACCTCGGAGCCTGGGAGCCGGTCTCCGAGCAGGCGCGCGCCCTGATCCGCAGGGGAGCATCGCTGTGACGCGCGGAGTCGCCGTGGTGACCGGAGCCCGAGGGGGCATTGGTCGTGCGGTGGTTGCACAACTGCTGGACCGCGGCTACTCGGTGGTCGCGCACAGTCGCCATGTGATCGTCGACCTCCCGTCCGGTGTGGTGTCCCTGAGCGGGGACCTGTCCGACCCGGCGACGGCGGGGCACGTGCACGATGCGGTCGAGCGTGTCGACCTGCTCGTCAACAATGCCGCCAGTCAAGTCGTGGGGCCGCTCGACTCCCTCACGGCCTCGTCGTGGACCGACATGCTGGGCGAGACCTTCCTGTCAGCGGTTCACCTCTCGACGGCGCTGCGTCCGCTCATGCCGCGGGGTGCCTCGGTCATCAACGTGACCTCGATCGAAGCCGGCTCGGCGTTCCCCAATCACGCGCATTACGCCGCATCCAAGGCGGCGCTTGAGGCCTTCACGCGTTCCGCGGCCCTGGAGTGGGCACCCGGGGGGATTCGTGTCAACGCCATCGCCCCGGGCCTGGTCGATCGCCCCGGCCTCGCCGAGGAGTGGCCGGAGGGATGGGCGTGGTGGCAGCGCACCTGCCCACTGGGCAGGGCTATCCGCCCGTCCGAAGTAGCCGAGGCGGTCGTCTTCCTCGCGTCCTCCAGCGGAGTGTCTGGGGTCGTGCTCCCAGTTGATGGCGGATGGAGCGCGAGCGCCCGACTCGGGTGACATTCACCTGTATGTCGCCTCACCCGTCACATGCGCCCCGCGCGCTCATCAGCCGCGGTCACGGGAGTATCACGACTCCGAGCCGCACCGTGGGTTTGGTGAGCGGACGACTAGGGTTCACTCAACGCTCGACACCCATCGGGAGCGGCGTAGCGCGGCTACGGGCGGATGGGATAACCACGACGAAAGGGCATGTGCATGCATCGCAAGTGGGGTTTGGCAGCTGCGGCTGCCGCTGCTGCCCTCGTGCTGGCCGCCTGCGGCGGTAGCGGAGGAGGCAGTGCGTCGTCCAGCAGCGCTGGCGGCGGAGGCGGGGAGGGCGACTGCCCTGGTGCCGATGCGTTCTGCATCGGCCTCGTCACCGACACAGGCAAGGTCGACGACAAGTCGTTCAACCAGTCCGCGTGGGAGGGCGCCCTCGAGGCTGCTCAGGCATCCGGCGGCTACGCGAAGTACATCGAGACCGTGGATCCCAAGGACTACGCCACCAACATCGGCCAGTTCGTGTCCGGGGGCTACGACGTCATCGTCACCGTGGGCTTCCTCATGGGCGAGGCGACTGTCGCGGCAGCCAAGGAGAACACCGGCATTCAGTTCATCGGCGTCGACCAGTTCCAGGCCGAGGAGATCCCCAATCTCACCGGACTGGTCTTCCCTGAGGATAAGGCGGGCTACGCCGCGGGCTATCTCGCGGGCCTGATGACCAAGACCAACAAGATCGGCGCCGTGCTCGGCACCGACACGGTTCCGCCGGTCAAGCTCTTCGGCGAGGGATACAAGGCTGGCGCGCTTGCCGCCAACCCGTCCGCGTCGGTGACGCTCGTCTACCACGAGCCCAACAACGCCTTCACCGATCCCGAGTGGGGTGCGGCCGAGGCCAAGAAGCAGCTCGAGCAGGACCACGACATCATCTTCGGAGCCGGTGGCCTCACCGGCAACGGTGCTCTCATCGAGATCGCCAAGGCTCCCGGAGCCGGCGAGACCATCTTCTGCATCGGCGTTGACACCGACCAGTTCTTCACCGTGCCCGAGGCAGCCAAGTGCCTCCTCACCTCGGCGGAGAAGAAGCTGACCCTGGGCACCAAGGACCTCGTCCTGATGGCCAAGGACGGCAAGGCCCCCGGTGGCAACTACTTCGGCCTCACTGGCCTCGCGCCGTACCACGACACCGAGGCTGCCGTCCCTGAGGACGTCAAGGCCAAGGTGGCCGAGGTGATCGCCGGACTCGATGCCGGGACGATCGCGACCAACGTGACGCTCGGCTGATCAGCTAGCGCCCGGAACGGCCCCGGGAGGGGGGTGGCGGATTGCGCCGCCCCCCTCCCGCTTTATGTGCTTGGATCGACAGGCCATGTCCACGATTGACCCTGCCCAGACCGATCTGGGGATCACGGATCCGGATCCGCGCAGGTCCGGTCCCCTCGACCGGGTGCCCGCGATCGTCATTCCGGTGGTCTCCGTCCTGCTTGCCTTCGCCATTGGCGGCATCCTCATCTGGCTGCAGGGTGTCAACCCGCTCTTCGCCTACCAGGTGCTCTTCCGCGATGCCCTCGGTTCGGTCGACGGCCTGGAGCGCACGATGGAGAAGTCCACGCCTCTCATCCTCACCGGCCTGGCGGTGGTCGTGGGACTGCGTGCTGGGCTGTTCAACATCGGGGCCCAGGGGCAACTCCTCATGGGTGCGATCGGAGCGGCCTGGGCTGGCTACAACTTCACGTTGCCGCCGCTCGTCCATCTGCCCTTCTGCTTGATCTTCGGCATCCTCTGCGGTGCTGCCTGGGGTTCGATCGCCGGCGCCCTGCGCGCCTACCGCAGCGTGTCCGAGGTCATCACCACGATCATGCTCAACAGCATCGCGATCGCGCTCGTCGACTACCTCGCGAGCCGCCCGCTGAAGGAGCCTGATCAGCCGCTGTCGCGCACCCCTCTCATCGCCGAGTCGGCCGCGTTGCCCTACATCGGCCCCATCCCGTCCGGATTCATCCTTGCCCTCGTGGTGGCGGTGTTCTTCGGATGGCTCCTCGTGCGCACCACCCAGGGCTTCCGCTTCAACACCGTCGGCATGAACCCCGGGGCCGCGCGCTACGCCGGCATCTCCGTCAAGGGCACCATCCTGCTCGCCATGGCGGTGAGCGGAGGATTGGCCGGCCTCGGTGGGGCCGTGGAGACTCTCGGCATCACGGGCAGATTCGAGCCGGCATTCAACATCGGACTCGGCTTCGACGGCATCACCATCGCCCTCCTCGCGCGGGCCAATCCCCTCGCGACGATCCCTGCCGCACTCCTGGTGGGGACCCTGAGGGCTGGCTCGTCATCGCTGCAATTCCAGACGGGCATCGAGCCCGAGGTCGTGAGCGTCATCCTTGCACTCACGCTGCTCTTCGTCTCCGCTCCGATCGTGGGCAAGCTGCTCTTCCGCAATCGGTCGATCAAGCAGACCACCGTGACGAAAGGGTGGGGCGCGTGAGTGCAAAGTGGGCATACGCCCTGGCCATCCTCATCTCGGTGACCATCGTCATCTTCTATGTCCTGGATCCGACGAAGACGACCTCGGTGGTGTCCTTCTCGCTTCGCTACGCCGTACCCCTGATCCTGGCGGCGATGGTGGGCATCATGTGCGAGCGATCCGGCGTCATCAACATCGGTATCGAGGGCCAGATGCTGATGAGTGCTTTCGCGGGATTCTTCGGTGCGGCGCTCACGGGCAGCCTCCTGCTGGGCACGATGATCGGCGTCGGCACCGGCATGATCATGGGCGCGATGCTGGCGACGGGCGCCGTGACGTGGAAGATGGATCAAATCATCGCCGGCACGATCATCAACATTCTCGCCGCAGGGCTCACCAGCTTTTTCTACGCCCAGGGATTCACCCTGCCGGGCATCACCCCGACGTTGCGCATCCCTGTGCTTGCGGACATCCCGCTCATCGGGCCCGTCTTCTTCGACAATGGGCTCTTCACCTATGCCGCGATCGTGAGCGCGCTGCTCCTGTGGGTGCTGCTTTTCAAGACCGTGTGGGGCCTGCGCACGCGATCGGTCGGCGAGAAGCCGAGCGCATCCGACACCTCGGGCATTGGCGTGCAGAAGATGCGCTTTTGGAATGTCACGATCGCCGGGGGTCTGGCCGGTCTGGCCGGGGCCTACCTCGCCCTCGAAGCAGCGGGGACCTTCGAGCGCGGTCTCACGGCGGGCCGAGGGTTCACGGCGCTGGCCATCATGATCTTCGGAGCCTGGAACCCCATCGGGGCGCTCGCGGCGGCCATCTTCTTCGGGCTCACCCAGGGCGTGGCTAGCCAATTGCAGACCGATGCCGTGGTGGATATCCCACCGCAGTTCGTCAACATGCTGCCCTACATCCTCACCATCGTGCTGCTGGCCATCGTGTCCGGGCGCATCAAACCACCCGCAGCTGTCGGCCGTCCCTATGAGAAGGACTAGGCCATGACATCGACGAGACATGTCGCCCTCGAGGCCCGCGGGCTGACCAAGCGGTTCCCGGGGGTCGTCGCCAATGCGGACGTGTCACTGAAGGTCCACAGCGGAGAGATCCTGGCCCTGCTGGGTGAGAACGGCGCGGGGAAGTCGACCCTGGTCAAGATGATCTACGGCCTCTACGAGCCCGACGAGGGAGAGATCCTCATC
>VGBQ01000022.1 GCA_016870425.1 Actinomycetota bacterium
GGCGACGGCAGCGCCGTACTTCGGGAATCCGAGGGCGGAAAGTGCCCTGGATCTCCCGAAGAAGGAGGCGAGGGTGCTGCGCGTCGGCAGTGTCGAGCTCACGCCCTGCCCGGTGATGCGTGGCGCCTACTGCGGGCACATCACACGACCGTGGGATGAATCCGGCCGCGTGCCGGGCACCTTCAAGGTCGGCTTCGCCTGGATCCCCGCGTCGTCGGGCCGGTCGATCGGCACGCTCGTGCCGCACGAGGGCGGCCCCGGCTACAGCACGACGGGATCGGGGGAGTGGTTTGCCGAGATGTACGGCGATCTCGTGCTCAATCACGACATGCTGCTGGTCGACCAGCGCGGCATGGGACGCACCGCCGTCATCGACTGCCCCGCGCTCGACAACGGCACGATGTCGTACGTGCGCGCCGTGGGCGTGTGCGGCCGCTCGCTCGGCGACCGCGCGTACTCCTATGGCAGCGAGGCCTCCGCCGACGACCTCGCCGCGGTGCTCGACGCACTGGAGATCGACGAGGTCGACATGTACGGCGACTCCTACGGCACGTTCTTCGCCCAGGCCTTTGCCGGTCGCCACGGCGACCGGCTGCGCACCCTGATCCTCGACGGCGCCTACCCGACCTACGGCGAGTCCGCGTGGTACCCGACCCAGGGCCCGGCCCTGCGCCGCGCCTTCACCGCTGTCTGTGCGCGCAGCGCCCTCTGCGCCAGCGAGCCCGGACTGCCCATACCGCTGCTCGAGACCCTGCTCGACCGGCTGCGCAACAAGCCGATGCAGGTGCGCGCTCCCGGGGGCGACGGCCGCTGGCACCTCGTCGTGCTCGACCCCGAGGCGGTTGCCGCCGTTGCCTACAACGCGACCTATCTCTCGCCGACCTATCGCGAATTCACCGGCACCGTGCGCGCTGCGCTCGACGGCGACGCGCGACCGCTGGGCCGACTCCTCGCGGAGTACTGGTGGACCGGTGACACCTCGGTCAATCCCCGCCAATTCAGCAGCGGTGCCTATTCCGCGGTGTCGTGCCACGACTACCCGCAACTCTTCGACCTGCGACGTTCCGCGGGCGTGCGGCAGCAGCAATACCGCGATGCGTTCACGCGCAAGGAGAAGGCGCAGCCAGGTCTGTATGCGCCGTTCTCGATTCGCGAGTACAAGCGCTCGGGCTGGGCCTCCTTCGGCATGTGCCTGGAGTGGCCGAAGCCTCCGCCGGGGACGTCCTTCGGCCCACCTCGGCCCCTCGGTGGCGCCTACCCCGGCGTTCCCACCCTCGTGCTCTCGGGGGAGCTCGACACGATCACGACCGCCGCCGAGGGCGACATGGTGGCTGAGCTCTTTCCGCGCTCGCGCCACATCGTTGTGGCCAACGGCCTGCATGTCGTCGGCGGCGCCGGTCCGGACTCGTGCGGTGCGCAGCTCGTGCGGCACGTCGTTCGCACGGGAGGCATCGAGATCCCGCCCGCGCTCGAGGAGTGCGCGGCCACGGCGCCGGCGATCCGTGCGGTCGGCACCTACCCGCGTAGCTCGCCGGCGTGCAACTGCCTGCCGGGGTTGCCGATGATGAGCGCTCGCGGGTGACGGTCACCGCCGCCAACACCGCAGCGGACCTCATCGACCGATGGTGGCAGGGTTACTCCGACACCGGCTTCGGCCTGCGCGGCGGCGAGTGGCGCTACTCCGGCACCAAGCGTGTGCGCTTCACCCTCGACGCAGTCAAGCTCGTGCGCGACCTGCCCGTGAGCGGGACAGTGACGTGGCATCGAGCGATCGGCAAGGTGTCCGTCGATCTGCGACTGCCAGCGAGCAGCGGCGTGCGCACGGTCACCGGGTCATGGAACGCCGACACCGACGGTGCACTGGCAACGCTGCGCGTTACCGGGGCACTGGGCCCGGCCACGCTCACCTTCCCCGCTCCGTAGGCGGCAACGCCCCGTCGTGTGACAGGCTGGCCCGATGGATCGGCGCCGATTCCTCGCCGCGGGGCTCGTGGCTGCAGCGTCGCCGCTGCTGCTGACGACCGAACCTGCCCGTGGCGCTCGGCGGATTGCCATCCCGTCCCCGACCGCCTCGCTCGTCACGCGCTGGGACACCGATCCGTGGTCGCGCGGGTCCTACTCCGCACTGCCCGCAGGCGTCTCGCCATCGGTCCGACGTACGCTCGCCGATGCGGTGATCGGCGGGCGCATCGTGCTCGCGGGGGAGTACGCGAGCACTCAGTATCCGGCGACCACCACGGGCGCCTATCTATCCGGTGAGCACGCGGCGCGCCTACTGCTCGATCGCGTCAGGGCAAGGACCGCCGTGGTCATCGGAGCCGGCATCGCCGGAGCAGCCGCGGCTCGGCGACTGACCGACGCCGGTCTCGAGGTGACCGTACTCGAGGCGCGCGAGCGCGTGGGCGGGCGCATCTGGAGCAATGTGGAGTGGGGTGTGCCGGTCGAGTTGGGCGCCTCGTGGATCCACGGCACACGCGGCAACCCCATCGTGCCGCTGGCCCGCGACGCCGGACTTACCCTCGTGCCCACCGACTTCGACAGTTACGTCACGCGCGACACCGAGACCGGCGCGCCATCGCGGCGGGCCGAAGTCCGCTGGGGTCGGCTCGACTCCCTCCTGGGCCAACTGGGGCGTGCTCGACCGCCCCGCACGGTCACCGTGGCCGAGTGGCTTGGCCGCCGGGGCTGGACCACGGATCGCATCGACTCCTGGGCTGCGCAGGTCGAGATCACTCAGGCGTATGCCCTCGATCCCACGCGCTTGGGCGTGCGCGCCACCCAGGAGGGCGCCGCGTATCGCGGAGGCGACGCGATGGTGGCCGATGGATACGCGACCATCGTCGACGAGTTGCTCGCGGGTGTTGACCTGCGTCGGCGTAGCGCCGTCGAGTCGGTCGAGTCGCGCGGATCGCGCGTCGAGGTGGGCCTGGCATCGGGTGCGCGCCTGACGGCCGATGTCGTCGTGGTCGCGGTGCCCCTGGCGCTCGTGCGAGCGGGGCTGCCGGCCGTGGCGGACATGGGCAGTGGCGTGCGGACGGCCGTGCGCAGCCTGGTGACCGGGGTCTTCGAGAAGGTCGTGCTGCGCTACGACGAGCAATGGTGGGGGGACCGTCAGGTGTACGGCGTCGTGGGCGGTGGTGCGCCCGGCGCGCCCGCGGGGTCTCTCGCCTCCCTACGTTGGACCGAGTTCTACTCGCTCACCGACGTCGCCGGATTCCCAGCGCTGGTCGGCTTCGCCGCTGGGCGAGCCGGCAAGACGCGTCCGAGATCGGATGCCGCCTGTGTGCGCGAGGCAACCCTGGCCCTGAGGGCGGCGTTCGCATGATAGGCACGGGTGGGCCGCTGTACGGTAGCGATGCGCGCGGAATCTTGGAGGGTTCATATGTCACTTCGGCGTTCCCACAGAGCCTCGATTGGACTCGCGGTGGCAGCGGCGATGTTCACCTCGCCGTTGGTCCTCGCCACGTCCGCCCACGCCATGACGCCGTCCACGACGTACTGGGAGCGCGGCACGCAGATGTCGCCTCGCTTTCAGTGGAATGCCAACTACGGCTACTGCGGGGAGACTGCGTTCATCAGCGCGGGCATGAGGTTCGGCCAGTACACCTCCCAGTGGACGGCCCGGTCGCTGGCCTCGCCGGGCGTGGATCAATGGAAGGCAGGTACCCAACTCCTGCTGGGCCACAACGCCCTCACGGCCGCGAAGGCAATGAAGCTGGACGCGCGCGAATTCGACAGTGCCGATCAGGTCTCCGTGCCGCAGTACCTCGGCTGGGTCAAGAAGCGGTTCCTCTCTGGCGACGTGGTCATCATCGGCGTGCTCAACAACACCAAGATCCTCGGGGAATGGCCCGAGGACAAGGGTGACCCGTCGTATGACCACATCGTCCCGGTCTTCGGCATCGGCTCCGGCTCGCCTATGAAGGATTCGGGCTACCACCCGACGGACTCCATCACCATCAGCGACAACGGCCTGCACAACATCGGGCCCAACATTCCTTACCTCTACACCTACGAATTTGCCACCTTCCCGCGCACGCGCGCCGAGGCGAATGCCATCGGGGGACCGGTCTATGCCCTGCGCGATCGCCCCAAGAACTTCGCGTCCGCGGTCAGCGGGGTCCTCGATCCGGAAGGCGTGACCATTCCCGTGCGCCTGACATCCGACGCGAACGGAGAAGGAGTTCAGAACGGCAGCGGTCCCAACCAGGTGATGAAACGGCCCCCTGCCGCGACCCCCATCACCCTCACGGCCAAAGTGCACCTGCCGGACAGGTCCAAGGCCTACCGCGTCTACCTGTACGACAACTTCTCGGACGTTCCCCAGCGCGGCTTCAACGCCAAGGCCGGTCGCGCCGTGAGTGTCTGGACCATTCCCGCGGGAGGTCCCAGCGTCTGGACCGTCACGATCCAGGCGATGTCCAGCGATACGCGCGTCTTCCGCGCCGTGCCGGTGTCGGCGCCGTAGCACGCTGGCGCACAATGGCTGCGTGATCGACGTCTCGCCCGCGCACTTCGAGGAGCTCGTCGCCGAGGCGCTGGAGGCCGTGCCGGCTGAGCTCGCGCGGCTGGTCGACAACGTCATCTTCGTCATCGAGCAGGACGGTCCTGAGGATGACCCCGACCTGCTGGGCCTCTACGAGGGCATCGCGCTCACCGAGCGGGACTCGGCGTACGCCGGGTCGCTGCCGGATCGCATCACGATCTACCGCAATCCGACGCTGCGGATCTGCGACACCTACGAGGACGTCGTGGAGGAGGTCAACATCACCGTGGTGCACGAGATCGCCCACCACTTCGGGATCGATGACGATCGACTGCACGAGCTCGGCTACGACTGAGAGTCCCCGCCGATCGTCTTGACGAGCCGAATGGTCGGAAATGGCGGGCTGAACCCCGCAAAAGCGACCATTCGGCTCGTCAAGACGCCACGAGGCCGGTATCCGCGGGTGCCGACTAGATCGGGTCGACCCGGCCGTTCATCCAGACGGACAGGATGCTTTGGCCGCCCGAGCCGTTGTCGTAGCTGACGAACCAGCGCAGCGGCGCAGGAGGGAGAGCAGGGTCCGGGGGCGCGTCCGGGGTCGCGGTGGTCGCCTGCATGAGGTTCATGGACAAGAGCGGCTCGTTGAGGGGATAGGCGCCGGGGTGCTTCCTGCGGTACTCCTGAGCGAACTTGAGCGCCTTGTTGGCGTTGACCCTGAGGGGCTTGTCGGTGCCGGTGCTGCCGGGCCACGGTCCGGGTGTGACGCCCGTCGCGCGGTAGCAGAGGCCATCGAAGCTCACCAAAGCGGTGGCCGTGTTCCCCCAGCGACTGTCCGCCACCCGCACGTTGTAGAAGACGTTGATGCGGGTGAGTGTCGTGGCGTCCGTGGGACTGGTCGTCGCTCCGGGAGCTGCCTGGAGGTCGACCTCCATGCGGGTGTACACCGCGATCTTGACGTTCTCGCCCATGCGGGCCTTGATCTGCGCGGTGACGTGCTTCGACCGGACCCTGCGGTCGGCCTGCTCCATGAGCGGGATGACATTGCCGTTCCACCCGCAGAACGTGTCCTTCGCCCGTCCGGGCTCCTGGGCCAGGCTCGCCCCGACCGGGGCGAGGCCGACGGCGAGGGCGAGGGCTGCGGTGACAGCGAGGATCCGACTGCCGCGAGCGAGGTGGGTGCCCATGAGTGTCCCTTCGTCTACTGACTGCAAACTAGCGGTCAGCGGGGTGCGGACGCGCGCCGCAGCCGGTCAGCAGTCGCCTCGCTGACACCCTTGGCATCACCGTCGTCCACGAGATCGCGCACCACTTCGCGATCGATGACGATCGACTGCACGAGCTCGGCTACGACTGAGAGCGAATCATCGGCGAGGTGAGCCCGGCTGGGTCTACGGTGTCCCCGTGGACTCGTCGACGACCCTGGCCGGCGCGCCCGAGGCTCCCGAGGAGGCGCGGCTCGATGAGACCCAGCGCAGCGGGTCGCCGCGGTCGCTAGCCGCCACCTGGGCGGGCGTACTGCTCGCACCCGGCACCATCATCACCGGCATGGTCGCCGCTGGCGGCTCCGCGGGTCCCGGCTTCGCGATCGGATTCGCCGGCCTCGCCTTCGGCACGATCCTCGGAACCTTCGCGGTCGGTTTCATCTCCATCTGGGGACCGCGCACGGGCATGGCCCAGATGCCCTTGGGCCGACTCGCCTTTGGTGCCCTCAACGTCGTGCCGCAGATCTTCCTGATCGGCAGCCTGATCGCCTACAACGCGCTCAACGACCTCTTCGGTGTCGATGCGCTGGCGACCTCGCTGGGAATTCCCTTCCTCGTGGCGCTGTTTGCCGTTGTCGCGATCGAGGTGACCGTCGTCATCGTCGGCGTGCGGCTGATGCGCATCCTCGGCACGGTCATCAGCGCGGTGATGCTGCTCATCAGTATCGGGCTGATCATCGGAGCTGCCCAGGTGCCCCCGGCTCCCGCGCCGCCGGGGGTGGAGGGCTTCCCGATGGGACCGTTCCTGCTCGCGGTGGGCCTGGGCCTGAGCGGTTCGATCTCCTGGACCGTCCAGGCGTGCGACCTGTCGCGCGTCCTGCCCGCGCGTACTTCACCGGTCGGTGTCTTCGCGTGGGTGTTCGTCGGCATGACCGTGCCGCTGCTGGTGCTCGGCGGAATCGGCGCATGGGTCTCTACCAATGCGGCACTCGATGACCCCATGGCGCGTGTCGATGAACTCCTCGGCGGAGGAGCCATCGCGACGGTCGCGCTAGTAGCACTCGGTACGTCGCTGGCCACCGCTAATGCCTTCAACGACTTCAGCGCGGGCCTGAGCCTGAAGCAGATGGGACTGCGCTTCCCGCGCGCCGTCTGCTCCCTCTTCGTCACGGCCGCCGGCCTGACCCTCGCCCTCATCAGTCGCAATACGCAGTTGGGTCAGCTCACGTCCGACATCGTGCTCTTCGCCGGCTACTACACGGCTCCCTGGTTCGGCGTCGTGATCGTCGAGCTTCTGTACCGCTGGGGCGATCCTCGGCCCTGGGAGACGATCGCGGAGAAGACCCGCGCGGCCGTTGCGGCATTCCTCATCGGCTTCATCCTGCTGCTGCCGTTTACCGCGACGCCGCTCGGCAACCAGATCGCGGCCGACTACCCAATCGCGCTGGGCTGGCTGGGCTGGGTCTCGCGCAACCTTCTCGATGGCGGCGACGGCGCCTACCTCGCGGGCGCGGTGTTCGGCGCCGTCCTCTACGGGCTGTTCCGCCGAATCGGACGGGCGCCGACCACCGTGACCGTCACTACACCGGGCTGACCTGGCCGTTCATGTAGACCGCCAGGATGCTCAGGCCGCCCATGCCGTTGTCGTAGTTGACGTACCAGCGCAGCTTGCCGAAGTCCGGAGGCGCGGTGGTGGCTTGCATGAGGTTCATCGAGACGAGTGGTTCGGTGACCGGGTATTCGTCGATGTGCTTGATGCGGTACTGCTGCGCGAGCCTCAGCGCCTTGTTGGCGTTGACCTTCAGTGGCTTGTCGGTGCCGGTGCTGCCGACCCACGGTGAGTCGACGACGACCGTGGTGCGGTAGCACAGGCCGTCGAAGCGCACCTGCGCGCTCGCGGTGTATTCCGAGGTGCCGTCGACGACCTGGAGGTTGTAGGTGACGTAGTTGCGCGTGAGTGTGGCGGCAATCGTGGCAACCGGCGTTTCTCCCGGGGCGGCCTGGAGGTCGACCTCCATGCGCGTGTAGGCCGTGACGGTCGCATCCGCGCCGAACTTTTCATGAATGCGCGCGGTGACCTTCTTGGAGCGGACCTTGCTGTCTGCCCTTTCCATGAGGGGGATGACATTGCCATTCCAGCCGCAGTCCTTGTCCTTAGCCTGGGCCACTCCCGCAGGAGCGAGGCCGACGGCGAGGGCGATGGCAGCGGTCACGGCGAGGATCCGACTGCCGCGAGCAAGGTGCGTGCGCATGGGGTCTCCCTTCAGGTCCTGCCCCGAGAGTAGCGATCAGCGGGGTGCGGACGCGCGCCGCAGCCGGTCAGCAATCGCCTCGCTGACGCCCTCGGCATCGGGGTCGGGGGGCACCGCTACAACGAAGACGACCCCCGTGGCATCGGCCCGTCGGAGGGAGTCGTAGAGGCCGCGCGCGTAGGCATCGACGGAGTCCGGTGCGAGCAGGCGCGTGGCCCCCTCCGGCGTGGGGATGGCGGACGACGCGATGACGCCGATGCGCTCGACCTCCGTCCCGCCCTCGACCACGGCATCGACGTAGGCCGCCAGGGCCTCGGCGTCCGGTGCCAGCGCGATGCGGGCGGCGGGTGCGTAGTGGGAGGGGAGAGCGCCGGGCACGCGGATGCCCGAAGCCGTGGCGTCGAGAGCCTCCAGCCCGGTAGTGCGCTCGATGTCGGCGACACCGATGCCGCCGGGGCGCAGGACGCGCGGCTGCGGACCGGTGCAGTCGACGATGGTGGACTCGACACCGACGGAGCACGCACCACCGTCGATCGCCATGTCGCTCTCGGCGAGCAACTCGCCGAGGTCGGCGAGCGCATGCGCGAGCGAGGTGGGGCTCACGTGGCCGAATCGGTTGGCACTCGGTGCGGCGACGCCATGGGGTGCGCCGGCAGGATCGGCCTCGTCCATCGCCTGGATCACCGCGAGGGCGACGGGATGACCGGGGACGCGGATCGCTACGGTGTCCTGACCCCCCGTGACATCGTCACCGGCGCGCGCTGAGCGCGGGAGCACGAGCGTGAGCGGGCCGGGCCAGCAGGCCTCCGCGAGCTGCCGCGCATAGTCAGGGACCTCGCGCACCCAGGACCCGGGCGCGTCCGGATCCAGATGCGGGTCGGCGACGTGGACGATCACCGGGTGCAGCGCCGGTCGGCCTTTGACGGCGTAGATCCGCGCGACCGCGGCGGGATTGTCCGCGCGCGCGGCAAGGCCGTAGACCGTCTCGGTCGGGAGTACGGCGAGCGCGCCGTCGAGGAGCGCTGCTGCGACAGCGCGAGGGTCTGCGGTGATCACGTCGCGGCACCTGCCCGGACGTGACGCATCTGATGGCCACCGCTGCCGAATGCCTCGGCCGGTGGTGTCGCACCCTGCGCGACGAGGTCGAGCACGCGCAGGTTGAAGTCGCAGTCGGGGATCGCATCGGGATCGTCCGCGCGCAGCACCTCGGGAATCGCGAGGTAGGCCTCGCGGGCGGCGAGGTAGCGCTGCCGCGAGGCGTCGTAGGAACCAAGCCTGCCCAGCAAGGCTGCGGCCTCGTGACTGCACTCAGCGGCACGCTCGGCGAGACCGGACTCGGCGTAGGCGGAGCCGGCGGCATCGAGCAGGGAGAGCGCCTCGACCGACTCGTGCGCGTCGGCACTGCGCGCGCGCACGATGGCCTCACCGTGGCGGGCGTCAGCCGCGCGGACGGGATCGGGCAGGCGCTCGGCCAGCCGCGCGGACTCGGCGAAGGCGGCGGTCGCTGCGTCGGTGTCGCCGGCCAGGTCCAGGGCCGTGCCGCGGGTGGCGAGGAGGTCGGCCTCGCTCCCGCGATCGCCGAGCGCGCGTGCCGCGTCCAGGGCCGAGTCGATGATCTCGACCGCCATCTGCGGGCTGTCGCGCTCCAGCAGTCGCCATGCGAGACCGGGAGCCGCCATGAGCGCCGCGACGTGATCCTGCGTCGCGCGGAAGCCATCGAAGGCAGCGCGCAGCGTGGCATCGGCTTCGTCGTCCATGCCCTGCGCGGCGAGCGCGGCCCCCAGCACTTGCCGCGCGCGTGCCGTGAGCGCGGCGTCGTCGTCGGAGTCGCGAATCACGGTGAGGGCCTCACGCATCGCTTCGTCGTAGCGGCCTTCATCGACCAGGTGGGCGGCGCGCTCATAGCGCATGGCGCGGCGGTCGGCATCGGGCACCGCCGGGTCGCGCAGGGTGCGGTCCAGGGCCCCGAGCGCTTCGGCACCCGCGCCGTCCGCGCGTGCGATCTCATCGGCGAGGGCATCGAGCTCCTTGCGCAGTCCACGGCGAGACCATCCCGATACCCACGGGCGGGCCTCGTCGACGGCCACGCGGGCCTCGCCCCATCGCCCGAGCCTGGTCAATGCCGCGGCTCGCCCGATGCGGGCCCATCCCTCGAGGGAATCGAGGTCACCGAGGTCGCGATCGACCGGTGGAAGTGAGAGCGAGGTCATGCGCAGCATGCGCTGCCGCTCGTGCTCCCCGTCGTCGCGCAGCATCGCGACGTATGCCAGGGCGGCATCGAGGTCGACTAGGGCCTCGTCCGCGCGACCCAGGGCGATGAGCGCCTGGGCGGCTCGGGCCTGCTGGAGCGCCACGGAGTAGGACAACCCCTGCGCACGAGCCGCTTCCTCGCGCGCGCGTGCGTCGGCGAGCATCGCCTCTGCCTGGTCGCGCATGGCCGACTCATCTGCCATCGGTCCACTATGGCGCACGTCACATTCGTGGGGGCGCAGGGGTGGGTGACGCGGGATTCCCAGCGGATTCCGTGGCCTACGTCACGTCACGGCCATGTCGACATCACCGTGGCGTCGACATCGCGGATGATCATGGTGTCGATCCCACCGGATCACACGCAAGGAAGAAGCCGCCCACAAGGCGGTGAAGGAGGAGAAGTGAAGAACCTGATGACGTGGCTGAAGCCCAAGCCCAACCGCCCGGAGAGCATTCGCCGCACCTGGGATCGCGAGCGCGCCCGCGCGATGTCGCCCTCGCACCGTGACGAGATCGACGCGATTTTCTCGCGCTACCTGTAGTCAGATCCGACCGTGTCCTCGGTGGCCCCTGGCCCCGGGTGACCGGTGCCGCATCGCGCGCATTGTGCGGCTGAGGTCGAGTCACATCGATACTCAGCCGCACAATTCGCGTTTCCGGCCTCGGATTCCCCCGCAGTGGCCGGCAAACCGGCGCAGTGTCAGGATCGTGTAAGAGGGTCCGCCGTGAGCAGGCCTGGGGGAACATCCACCCCCCGGAGGGCGTCACCATAGGAGTACGCCGGGTCCGGGCACCCCCTGGGCCGCCGACGAGGAGGAAGACGTGAACGACGAGACCACGGGCCGCGACCCCTACTCAGACGCCTACGGGGCGCACGATCCCTATGCCGCACCGGCGCCGGGCGATGCTTCGCAGAGCGACACACGTGCCTACCCCCTGCCGCAGACGCCGCCGGCCGCGGACACCCGCGCGTACCCGACGACCGATCCCTACGCGGCGCGGCCGGCGTACCCGACCGCCGATCCCTACGCGGCGCAGCCGGCGTACCCGACCGCCGATCCCTACGCGGCCTATCGAGCCCAGGGCTACGCCGATCCCTACGCCGCCTACGCGGCTACAGCCACAGCGGCTCCGGCGGTGGCGCCGCCCGCGCAGAACCGGCAGGAGAAGTCCGGCCGCGGCGGCATGATCGCGCTGGCATCCGCGGGGCTCGCGCTGACAGCGCTCGTCGCCGGGACCATCGGCGGAGCGGTCGGCTTCACCGTCGCCCGCGTCACGCAGCCCGAGACGGCGGCCGCCGTCGCCGTAGCCCCGATCGGTGCCACCGGCGACGCGATCAGCCCTCCGGCCGGAGGCAGCATCGCCGCGGTCGCTGCCGCGCTGCAGCCCTCGGTCGTGCAGATCAATGTCGCTGGCGGAGGCGGCGAGGGCACCGGCTCGGGATTCGTCATCCGCGAGGACGGCTACATCCTCACCAACAACCATGTCACGGCCAACGGCAACGACATCGCGGTCACCTTCAGCGATGGGCGCGTTGCCGACGCCACCCTGATCGGCGCGAACCCCGGATATGACCTCGCGGTCCTCAAGGTCGACGAGACCGACCTGCCGGTCGTGACCCTCGGGTCCTCCGGCGCTCTCGAGGTCGGGGACGCGGCGATCGCCATCGGCTCGCCCCTGGGCCTGCAGGGCACCGTCACCGCCGGCATCGTCAGCGCACTCAACCGCCCCGTCACCGCGGGCGGGGAGGGTGAGATGTCCTTCATCAACGCGATCCAGACCGATGCGGCCATCAATCCGGGCAACTCCGGCGGACCGCTCGTCGACGGCAATGGCGCGGTGATCGGCGTCAACTCCGCGATCGCGGCTCTCGGCAGCGGGCTCGGCGGACAGGCCGGCAACATCGGCCTCGGCTTCGCTATCCCGATCGACACGGCCGCCCGCATCGCCACGGAGATCATCTCCTCCGGGCGGTCATCCACCCCGATCATCGGCGTACAGCTCGACATGCAGTACGCCGGTCCGGGAGCGCGCGTCGCCGGCATCACCGACAACGGCCCCGCGGCCGCGGCAGGCCTGCGTGAGGGTGATGTCATCACGGCCGTCAACGGCACTCCCGTCGCCGATGCCACCGACCTCATCGTCGATGTCCGCTCGCTGGCTCCCGGTGACCAGGTGACGCTCACGGTCGATAGCGACGGCACAGAGCGCGAGGTCAAGCTCGTCCTCGGAGCCCAGAAGAGCTAGGCAACTCGCGAGTGTGCAGTTGCGTACGCCGAGACACGGCGTGTCGCATACGCAACTGCACACTCGGCGCCTGACGGCGAGCGTCAGACGACCGCGACCGCACCACCGCGGCGTGGATCTGCGACGGCGGTGACGCGCCCGTCAGGTGCGCGGCGCACGGCATGCACCCCCCCGAAGTAGAGATCGCGCGATGGCCACTCCCGCACCGGGGAGTGGCCATCGCGTATCCGGGCGGTGATGCTCGGTGCCCATCCGGGCTCCAGGTCGATGAGCGCCTCTCCCGCATGCAGGCGCGGGGCACCGATCGCGTCCGCCAGATCCTGGCCCTCGTCAAGGGTGCGCAGCAGCACCTGGGTGAGCGCGGACCGGATCCGTTCGCTGCCGCCCGTGCCCAGCGCCGTGACGGTGCCGTCGTCACCGATGACGATTGTCGGCGCCATCATGGAGCGCAGTCGCTCACCCGCCGGCAGGTACGGCGCCCCGCCGGGGTGCAGGTCGGCCTCTCCGAGCATGTTGTTGAGTGCGACTCCCGCGGCCACCGTCCCTGAGCAGGAGCCATTGGATATCGACAGAGCCGCGGCGCATCCCTCGCTGTCGACCACGGAGAGGTGCGTCGTGCCCCGCGCCACCTGCCCGGGCAGCGCGCCGTCTCGGTGTCGACGGGTGGCGCGTCGCAGGGCGTCGGGCAGAGCGCCCCAGGGATCCCCGGACGGCATGAGGGCGAGGGCCTCCAGGACGATCGCGCCGCCGAAGGCGGGCGGGGGATTCGTCCAGATCCAGGCCTGACCGCGTCGCACCCGGATCGGCACGCGCGGCACTGCGGCGTAGGTCAGCAGGTCCGCGTGCGTGACCAGCCCGGCGTGGTCGCTGATCGCCGCAGCCACGGGTGCTGAGTACGCCGCCTCGGGTGACTCGCCGGAGGCGAGCCGGTCGAGCATGTCGGCGTAGGCCACATTGCGGAAGGCGCGACCCTCCAGCGGCGGCGCGAAGAGTGCGGCGCTCGCCGGGGTGAGTTGCAGGATCGGTCCGATGACGCGGATGAAGTCGACCTGCACCGCGTCGAGCATGACCCCCTCGCGCGCGGCTGCGATCGCGGGCGCGAGCACCTCGCTCAGGGGCAGTCGGCCACCGTGCGCGTGCAGTGCGAGGAGCCCGGTCAGCGCCCCGGGCACGGCCACACTCGACCACCCGACGTGGAAGTCCTGCCGCACACCCGACGTGAAGGTGACCGAGAGGTTCGTCATCGGCTCGGGACGTGCAGGGGCGGCGCCGCGACCGGGCATATCGACGAAGAAGTCGGTGACGACCGGCACCTCGCCGGGCACGCCGGTGATGCAGAAGCCTCCGCCACCGAGGCTGGCCAGGGTGGGCTCGCCCACGGTCGCCGCGAAGGCTCCGGCCACCACGGCGTCGTGGGCCGATCCGCCCAGGCGGAGCATGTGTGCGGCCGCGTCGCGGGTGAGACCCGAGCCGGCGGCCACCGCCCCCATGCCCGGAGCCCCCGAGGCGGTCACCGCAATCTGCTCGGACACGCCCCGCACGCTATCCGGCGGGCCTAGCCTGGCGCGGTGGTGGACTTCCACGCGTCGGCGGGCCCCAGCCTCGGTGTCGAGGTCGAGCTCGCGCTCGTCGACGTGACCTCGGGTGAGCTGGTGTGCGTGGCACCCGAGTTGCTTGCGCGTGTGGGTGAGGGGCATCCCGACGCAGAGCACCCCAAGATCAAGAAGGAGCTCTACCAGTGCACGGTGGAGGTGATCACCGGGGTGTGCGCGACCGTGGCCGAGGCCCGTGCGGACCTCGCGGGGTCGATGCGTGAAGTCGAGATCGCGGCCGCGCAGTCCGATGCCGCGATCATCGGGGCCGGCCTGCACCCCTTCACCCCGTGGCACCAGTTGGCCATCTCAGAGGGCGAGCGCTACCAGCGTCTTGTCGACACCATCGCCTGGCCTGCGCGCCGACTCACGACCCACGGAGTCCACGTCCATGTCGGCGTGCGGTCCGGCGACAAGGCCATCGCGACCGTCAACTCCCTATCCGGGCATCTGCCCGTCTTCCTGGCGCTCTCGGCGGCGAGCCCCTACTGGAACGGCCAGGACACCGGTCTCGCATCGACGCGGACCAAGATCTTCGAGTCGATGCCGACGACGGGACTACCCCCGCACCTGCGCGACTGGGCGGAGTTCAACGTCTTCCTCGACACGCTCATCGAGGCCGGCGCCGTCGAGAGCGTTCGAGAGGTGTGGTGGGACATCCGACCCCACCCGGGATACGGCACCGTCGAACTGCGCATGTGCGACTCCATGCCGACGCTGTGGGAGATCGCGGCCTTGGCTGCGCTCGCGCAGTCACTGGTCACTGAGTTGGATCGGCTCGTCGACGGCGGCCGGATGCCGCAGGTGCCGCGCGAGTGGGTGCGCCGGGAAAACAAGTGGCGCGCGGCGCGGTGGGGGGTCGATGCCGACCTCGTCATCGACGATGCCGGCCACACTCGCCCGCTCCGGGAGGTGGTCGACGATCTCGTGGAGCGACTGCTGCCCATCGCGACCGAACTCGGCTGCGCGGACGAACTCGCTGACCTGCGCCGCATCGCTGCCGATGGCCCTAGCTATGTCCGTCAGCGTCAGGTCGTCGCCTCCGGCGGGGACCTACCCGGGGTCGTGCGGTCGCTGCGCGCCGAGCTTGCGACGTCGATCGCTGGTGAGGTCGACGCGACGTGACTGACGCGATCACCTCCCTCACGACCGCGAGGGAGCACGAGCTCGTCGCCTTCCGTCGGCGGCTGCACGCTCACCCGGAGCCGTCGTACGCCGAGCACGCCACGACGCAGGCGATCGCCGAGCGCCTCCAGGTGGCAGGGCTGCGCCCCCGGGTGCTGGAGATCGGCACGGGACTGGTCTGCGACATAGTCGGCAACGCACCGGGCCCCCTGGTCGTGCTCCGAGCGGACATCGACGCGTTGGCCATGCCCGACGGCACCACCACGGAATACCGGTCGCGTCGCGAGGGCGTGGCCCACGCATGCGGTCACGACGCGCACACCGCGATCGTGCTCGGTGCGGGACTGGTGCTGAGTGCGCTGACCGAGATCGAGGCGGTGCCCGGCATCGTGCGGCTTGTCTTCGAGCCCGGCGAGGAATCCGTGCCCGGCGGCGCCGTCGAGATCGTCCGCGAGGGCTGGATCACAGGGGCGTCGTACGTCCTCGGACTGCACTGCGACCCCAAGATCGATCTCGGACAGATCGGCCTGCGCACCGGAGCCCTCACCGCGGCCTCCGATACTGCGGAGATCGTGGTGAGCGGCCCGGGCGGGCATACGGCGCGACCGCAACTCACCGTGGACCTCGTGCAGGTGATGTCGCGACTGGCGGCGGAACTGCCGCAGCAGGTGCGCAGGCGCCTCGGTGCACCGGAGGGGCCGACAGGCAACGGCGATGACGAGGTCGTGGTGGTCTTCGGCGCCATCCACGCGGGTGACGCTGCCAATGTGATCCCCGCACGCGGCACGCTGAGATGCTCCGTGCGTTGCGCGGACCGCGCCGCGTGGGACCGTGCCGAGGCCGTCGTGCGCGCGACCGTGGCCGAGATCCTTGACGGGTCGGGGGCCTCTCATGCGATCGACTATCACCGGGGCACCCCGCCGGTCATCAATGACGCCACGGCGGTGAGCGTGCTCGAGTCCGCGGCCCGCACCGTCGTCGGCGACGAGGGAATCCTGGAGACGCCCCGGTCGATGGGCGCCGATACCTTCGCCTGGTTCGGCGAGCATGCCCCCTCGGCCTACGCGCGCCTGGGCACCCACTCCGGCGACCGGGCCCGCCTGGACCTGCATGCCTCCACCTTCGACATCGACGAGCGGGCCATCGCGATCGGCACGCGCTTCCTCGCGGAGGCCGCGCTCGTCGGCCTGCAACGCCCATCGGCCTGAGTCGCACCGCATGGATTCACCGGCCGACGCCCAGCCGGGATGCGCCGCAGGGCCAGCCGCGGGAGGCTGACGGGGTGAATCCCGTGGACGCCGCCGCCGAACTCATCGCCGGGGGCTTCCGGCGCCTGGTCTCCGGCGACCCCGAGGGCCAGCCCGAGTGGGTGCGCGAGTTGGAGTACGGGTCCAACACCGGATACTTCGGGCCCGGGTCGGCGGCATGGGCTGTCCACGGATCCCTTCCCACTCTCGTGGGCGGCATTCGCGCACTCCTGGTGCAGGCTCTGCACCCCGCCGCGCTCGCGGGCGTGCAGGAGCACTCGCGCTACGAGGAAGACGCGCTGGGCCGGCTCGCGGGCACGACGCAGTGGCTCACCGTGGTGACCTTCGGGGACACGTCGCAGGCGGATCGCGAGTGTGCCCGCGTGCGGGGGCTGCATCGGCGCGTGCGCGGGGTGTACGACGCGGACGGGATCGAGCGCCCCTACTCGGCCAGCGATCCCGACCTGCTGCGCTGGGTGCACGTCGCCTTCACCGACTCCTTCCTCGCGACGCACCGCGTGTGGGGTGGGCCGATCCCCGGTGGCGAGGACGCCTACGTGCGCGAGTGGGCGAAGGCCGGCGAGCTCGTCGGCGTCGATGATCCGCCTCGCTCGGTCGCCGAGTTGGACGAGCAGATGGCCGGATTCGCGCCGGTGCTGCGCCGATCACCGGCCAGTGAGCGCACCGTGTACTTCATCCGGCAGGCACCGCTCCCGCTCCCGGCGCGTCCCCCCTACGCCGTCCTCTTTGCCGGCGCGGTGGCCACACTGCCCGCGGAGCAGCGCCGCCTCCTTGCGCTGCCGGCTGTCCCGCTGGCTCTGGCGCGTCCGGCGGTGGGGACGCTACTCGGGGCGATGGGCGCGATCCTCGGACGGCAATCACCCTCGCAGCGCAATGCGCGGCGACGCGCAGCTCGCCTGGATGTCATCTGAGTGCACGTCCCCCACACGCGCAATCCGCGGCGAGGTCTAGGTGACCGGGTTCAGGCCGTGCCATTGGATGGCGTGGCATCGGGTACGTCGCGCGCCTTCTTCTGTGCCTGCGAGATGACGGTCGCGCCGCTCACCAGGGCCTTGCGCCACGGGGGTACGCCGTCGATCTCGATCTCCAGGGAGAAGGACAGGAAGGTCCGGATGAGGACGATAAGCCCGAGGACGATGACGTTATCAAGCGTGGGGGCCACCGCGACGGTGCGGATGAGATCGCCGGCGACAAGGATCTCCAGGCTGAGCAGCAGCACGCCACCGAAGGTCTGGCGCATCAACTTGTACGCCGCGGACCCACTGCGCGTGCGAGCCCACATGCGCAGGGAGACGAAGGCGGCGAAGAAGAGCCCGATCATGAGCACGGCAGCCGCGATGACCTCGAAGACCTGAGCGACCACCAGCATCGCCGCGGTGTAGGTCTCCTCGTTCACCGGCGCGCTCCGCTCAACGCCACGTAGGTCACGATGACATTCCTACCAGCGCCTCGATCTCCGCGAGGGTCCCTTCGACGAGTTCCCGCGGATCCGGGACGAGTGCCGCGTCCGTGGCAAAGCCGACCGTCACCGAGCCCGCATAGGAGAAGACGGTGCAGGTCATGGGCTGATCACCGGATGATGGGGCGAAGCCGATCACTTGGCGCACTCCCACCCCCGCGAAGGTGAGTCGTGCGCGAGGTCCAGGGACATTGGTGAGTACGCCGACCGCCTTGTTGGCGAAGAAGTCCGTGAGCGCGGTGCTCACGGGGCGTGGGGCGGCGGAGATGCCCCGCTGGACACCGAAGGTGATGATCGGCTCCTCCGAGCGCTTAATGCGGTCCATGCGCGCCCGGGTGCGTTGCAGTCGCTCCACCGGATCCCCGGGATCGAGTGGGAGCACGGCCATCACGAGTGCAAAGAAGTTCCCGAGGTCCTCGGGGAGGTTCTCCGCGATGGGGACGAGGTTGACCGGCACCATCCACTCGATTTCATCGACGTCGTCCACACCGCGAGCGTGGAGATAGCGGCGCAGACCACCGGCGACGGCGGTGAGCAGCACATCATTGACGCTCGCGCCGTGTTCGTGCCCCACTCGCTTGACGTCGTCGAGGGAGATTCCCGGGGACCAGGCCACGGACTTGCGCAGTCCGGGAGTCCCGCTCCACACCGTGCGCACGGTGGATCCGCGCAGAGCGAGCTTGGCCACGGACGCGGTCGTGTTGGCGAAGCGGTTGTCGAGGCCGATTGCTTCGAAGGCGTCGACGAGGCGCCCCGGGCTGCGCACGACCTCGGACCAGATCTCCGCACCCGTCCCCAGAGCCCGCCACGTGTCGCGAGCCAGGGTCGTGGCTCCGCGTGCGACAGCTCGGGCGGCATCAACCACTGCTTCCCCGGTGGCGGAAGCGATGCCCGCCGCGATGCCTGCAGGGCCGCCGGATGGACCAGTCCGTGCCACCATGGCGGCGACGTGCGGATCGGTCGTGTCACACAGGCTCAGCATCACCTGGGTCAGACGCACTCCGTCAGCGATGGCGTGGTGGAAGCGGCACACCAGAGCGGACCCGTCTTGACCGTCCTCGAGCACGACGCGGTCGACGAGGGTGATGTCCCATAGCGGCCGGTCGCGATCCAGTGGCCGGGCGCGCTGCTCGGAGACGTACTGCTCGAGTGCGGCCATGCCAGCAGGCTCGGGCAGTTGCACCCTGCGCACATGACGCTCCAGGGCGAAGCCGGGATCGGCCTCCCACACCCAGCCTCGATCACTGTGGAGCGCCCGTGAGCGGAAGACGGGGAATCGATCGATCACGCGCGCTTCGATGGCCTGGAGGAGAGCGTCCCAGTCAGGGCAGGCGTCAAAGAGCATCACCCCGTCGATCACCATGAGGTTGTTGGGCCGGTCCATGGTGAGCCACAGGGCATCCTGCGCACTCATCGGCCGGGCTTGGGCAGGAGCCTCAGTCACGGGTCACCTCCTGACTGCGGCTGGCTCTTCGTCCCGGCTGGCTCCTCGTCCCGCCTCGGGCACACGGTACGCCGACTTCCGCTTGGCGGCATGGTGGTGGGTGCCGGCAGACCTTGTCGTACACACCTGGCGGAATGCGTACCGCTAGGAGGTACGCAATCGAGTCACCAAAGCGTGGCGTCTATCGGTACTCGTTTCGCCAGTGATCCGCCAGCAGGTCTCGTGGGCAGTGGGGCGGTCGGGCGCCGGCCGATCGGACCCGGTGACAGGATGCGGTCATGAGCGAGCCGGTGTTCGTGCCCGGGGAGGCGCCGACGCGCATGGCGGCGTTCGCCTCCAGGGCGGGAGAGCGAGCTGGACGCGACCTGACGGCGTACGACGACCTGCACGCCTGGTCGATCGCCGATCCCGACGCCTTCTGGTCACTCGTCTGGGATTTCTTCGGCGTCGTCGGCACGCGGGGGGAGGTGGCGGCAGATCCCGCTGTGCTCCCAGAGGCACGCTTCTTCCCGGGCGCGGGTCTGAACATCGTCGACACCTACCTGCGCCCCATGCCCGAGAGGGACGACGCCGACCTGCCGATTGTCGTGCAGACGGGGGAGATTGGAGAGGGGATCGGCGTCGTCGCATCACTCACGCGCGAGGAGCTGGTGGAGCGCGTTGCGGCTGCCGCGGCTGCGCTGCGGGCCCGCGGTGTCGCACCCGGGGATCGCATCGCGCTCGTGCTCCCCGTCGGGATCGA
>VGBQ01000023.1 GCA_016870425.1 Actinomycetota bacterium
GTGAGCTCGTCGGAATCTTCCCCGAGGCGACGATGAGCCGCGCCATGGACATCAAGGACATCAAGACGGGTGCGGTGCGCATCGCCATCGCGGCCGACGTACCCCTCATCCCCATGTGCATCCTCGGTGGCGCGCGCATCCTGTCCTACGGTCACAAGGACTTCTCTCGCGGCACGGTCGTGGCGATCACTGTCGGCGAGCCGATGCACCCCAAGCGCGGGCAGGACGCCGAAGCGCTCACGGTCGAATTGCGCTCGCGCATGCGCGACCTGCTGGACCAGACGGTGGCGCGCTATCCCTACGACGGCTCACCCTGGTGGATCCCGGCGCGACTCGGCGGATCCGCGCCGACACTGGAGCAGGCCGAGGTGCTCGACCAGCAGGCGCGTGAAGCGAGGGCTGCGCGCAAGGCGGCCAAGGGCGTCAAGAAGAAGTAGCGGGTCCTGATTGGTGTCGCTCCGTCTCCGCCCGTTATCGACGCTAACGGGCTGCTTAGCGTCGATAACGGGCGGAGACGGTGCCCTCCCGCGCGCTAGCCTGCGTCCATGAGTGCCTGCACCGTTGACTCCCTGCGCCAGGCCGTCCACGAGCTCATGCCGCAGTTGCAGGCGGACCTCGAGCACCTCGTGCGCATCCCCTCATGCGCCTTCGCGGGCTTTCCCCGTGAGCCGGTGCGCGAGGCGGCGGAGGAGACGCGGAGACTCTTCGCCGATGCTGGCATGCAGACTGAGCTTCTGCCTATCGACGGCGGCGAGCCCGCGGTGGTCGGCCGTGTGGGCGAGGGAGCAGCCCGCGTGCTGCTCTACGCGCACTACGACGTACAACCCGCTGGTGATCTTGATGCCTGGATCACGCCGCCCTTCGAGCCGACTGTGCGCGATGGTCGTCTCCACGGGCGAGGGGCTGCCGATGACAAGAGCGGGATCGCCATGCACCTGGGTGCGATCCGCGCACTGCAGCGCGTGCTCGGGCACGTGCCGGTGCAGGTGGTCGCGCTGATTGAGGGCGAGGAGGAGTGCGGCGGTCCGCTGCCGGAGTATGTGCTCGAGCATCCGCAGATCGCGCAGGCCGACGTCATCGTCATCGCCGACGTCGGCAATCGGGCGCTGGGCGAGCCGACCTTCGTCGCGGCGCTGCGCGGCCTCGTTGATGCCACGGTCGAGGTGCGCACGCTGCCGCGGCCCGCTCACTCGGGGATGTACGGCGGTCCGGCCCCCGATGCGCTCCTCGCGCTTATCCGGATCCTGGACACGCTGCGGGATGAGCACGGAGACACCACGATCGTGCCGGGGTATCCGTGGACGGGTGCGCAGGCCGATGAGGCGGAGTTCCGGAAGGAACTCGGCATGCGCCCGGACCAGCCGCTGCTCGGCACGGGCCCGCTCACGGACCGGCTCGTCACGCGGCCCGCGGTGTCGGTGATCGGGCTCGACGCTCCGCCGGTTGCCGGTGCTATCAACGCCGTGATTCCCCATGCACGGGCGAAGGTGTCGCTGCGGCTGCCCCCGGGCACGGACACGCAGGCGGCCATGGACGCGCTGTGCGAGCACCTGCGCTCAGCAGCGCCCTGGGGCGTGGACGTCACGGTGACACCGGGGGAGCAGGGGCGCGGCTGCGCCATTGCCACTGATGGTCCCGCCTATGCGGCGGCGCGCTGGGCGATGGAGGCGGCATTCGGCAAGGCTCCCGCCGAGGCCGGCGAGGGTGGGAGCATCCCGCTGCTCGCCGCGCTCGCCGATGTGGCGCCGGCCGCCGAGATCATGCTCATGGGCGCGGAGGACCCGGGTGCGCTCATTCACGCGCCCAATGAGTCGGTCGACCTCCAGGAGTTGGAGCGCATGGTGCTAGCCGAGGCCCTGCTCCTTGCGAGGCTGGGCGGCCTGCTCACTGAGTAGGCGGCGGGGCGGACTGTCGGGCCGAGCCCAGAGGGTGATGCGCTAGAGCGTGCACCGTTGGAGCGTGAACGGTTGGAGCGCGCCCCTCTCGACCGTGGTTCTCTAGAGCGTGCCGCGCTCGCGCTTGTTGCGCTCGGTCCACTCGCGCATCCGGGGTGGGTAGCCAACCTTCTGGGTGTCGTAGAGCGGGATGCCCCACTTGCGGGTGAGGTCGGCTGCTTCGCTGGGTGACTCCACGCGACGGCGGGTCCACTCACCATCCGCGGCGACGAGCACGACGGTGGTCTCCGTGGCCATGGTGACGGGTTCGAGATAGGCCTCGACTCCGGTGCGGGAGTGCGTGAACTCCTCGAGGTGCTTGATGTCTTCGCGCGTGCTACCGCGGTCCCAGGCGGCATGGCGCTTGCGTCGGCTGAACAGGCCCATATGTTGAGTGTGCCAAAAGGCGCGCCGCGCGCGTGCTCCGGCTCCGCCCGTTGTCGACGCTAAGCGGTCCGTTAGCGTCGATAACGGGCGGAGGCGGAGCCTGACGCCGCGAGAGAGCGTCAGGCACCGGTCTGCCGTGTCACTCGCTGGTTGCCCGCGGCTCCCCGCGCTCGTGCAGTGGATCGATGCGAGATGGGTAGGCGTGACCGGAATGGGTTGAGATCCATAGCGCGCGACCGTCATCGGCGGCATCGATGACGAAGTGGCCAGCCGTTACCGCCAGATGGTCGGGACCGCAGACGAGGTGGAGATTTGCCGGTGTGGTGTTGCTTCCGTCGAAGTCGATGGCGTGGTCGACCTGGGTCTCGCTAGCCGGCCGGGTGCAGGTGTCAGCCGTGCACGTGACATCACGACCGGAGATGAGATCGCGCAGTGCGGCGCTGGGTCGATAGCGCACGGCGCCAGCATCGATGATCGCGCGCGTCGAATCATCGAGCAGCCAGCGGCGCCAGGAATCCGCATCCGCCAGGATCTCTCGGGCGATCGGGGCCGGCACCCATCCATAGCCCGGCACGAAGCCCGGCTCCTCGGCGAGGCGTAGGGCCGTAGCGGCATCGATGATGATCGCGGCCTGCTTGCGCGGACGACTCCCGGGAGTGCCGGCCAGAGTCCACCCGGAGGGGAGGTCTCGGTCGGAGGTGGTCGTGGCAACGTTGCCAGCGTGCGTCGCCGGGTCGCTGTGGATAGCGGTGGCAAGGTTGCCAGCGTGTGACGCCGGGTCGCTGTGGATATCGGTGGCCAGGTTGCCAGCGTGCGACGCGGGGTCGCTGTGGATATGTGCGCCTACGAGCTCATCGTGCAGCCGCTGCACGGCCATCACGGCGCTGTCGAAGCGCGCGGCATCGAGGGAGTACGGCGTATCCGGCTCAGCGGATCGATGCGCGCTGCGGCACGCATGTCCGACGGTGGTCAAGCTCCGCATCGTCTGGGTCACTGAGTCATAGGGGCCGGTGATGGCCAGTCGAGCCTGCCCGTCCTTCATCATCCACATCGTCACACCGCGCTCCTGGCCGCGCTCACGGGTGCGCTGGGCCATACCGGCGGCATCGCGCTTGGCTAGCGACTTGCGCAGACGATCGCCGAGACGGCGAGGATGGTCGGTCGCGGCGTAGGGCAGCGCGTCGTTGAGCACCTGCTCACGCAGCGGAGCGGGGACGTCGATGAGCTCCTTCTCGGCCACGCGCAGATGGCCGTAGCCCCAATTGCCCTCCCAGGCCTGGCCAAGGGCGCGCGGCATCGACTCCACGAGCAGTCGCGCAGAATCAATACGGCGCCCCGCCGTGCGCGGCGACACCCGCGTGGCCATGCTCACCTCGAGGGCGATGGCCCTCTCGCGCACCTCCCACGCTTCGTCGCGCACCCGTGCGCTCAGGGCCAGGCGCTCACCCTCGGACAACTCGGACCCACCCGCCTCGTCGACCTCGGATCGCACCCGCTGGTCGATCTCGTCCTCGGGCCAACCTGTCGTCGGCCCAGCAACCGCCGCGGTCGCAATGGTCTGGAAGGCCTCGAACCACGCGCCACACGCCGTCACCTGCTGCAGGTAGGTGACGCGGTCGTGTGTGCAGAGAGACGCGACGTCGATGCGCTCGAGCAGAGAGAGGGCATGACCTCCGATTCCCGCCTCGGCCGCCAGGTCGAGCAGCCGCTTGGCAGCCTCACTCGACGCCATCGGCGGGGTAGCCAGCGCGGCGCGCATTGCTTGATGTGCGGGAGGAGTCACCTGATGTGCGGGAGAAGTGGTCTGCATGTCATGACGCTACGTCGACGGTCTGACATCGACGCGGCATGCGACGGCGAGTGCGCAGAGTCATGCGTGTGCGTCACTACGAAGACGTGCCCGTCGCACGCAGGGTGAAGTGTTTGTCGCACACAACGCTTGATTCACCCAGTGGCGGGGCCTCACTTCACCCCGCGGGCGGGGTCCGGCGCTACTCTCACCCCATGTCGTACGTCGATCCGCAGGCCGTGGCCGACTACGCCCGCAATGGGGCCGTGGTCATCCGTGGCTGCTTCACGCCCGCCCAGGTCGAGCTCGTCCGCGAGGGAGTGGCACGCAATCTCGCGGAGCCCGGACCCCTCGTCGCTGTCGCAAGCGAGGAGAGCGACACCGGCCGGTTCATTGAGGACTTCTGCAATTGGCAGCGCATCCCCGAATACGAGGAGTTCATCCGCACCTCACCCGCCGCACACATCGCGCGCGAACTCATGGCGAGCGACCACGTGCGGCTCTATCACGACCATCTCCTCGTCAAGGAAGCCAAGACCAAGCAGCGCACGCCATGGCACCAGGATCAGCCCTACTACAACGTCGAGGGCCGCCAGAACGTCTCCATGTGGATGCCACTCGACCCGGTGCCGCGCGAGTCGACGCTGGAGTTCGTCGCAGGCTCCCACCTGGGTCCCTGGCTCATGCCGCGCACCTTCCGCGATGAGCAGGCCAAATGGTTCCCCGAGGGCACGCTCGGCGAACTCCCGCGCATCGACGACGACCGTGATGCCTACCCGATCCTGGGCTGGGAACTCCAAGCCGGTGACGCCGTGTGGTTCCACATGCTCACACTCCATGGCGCCGCCGGATCTCAGACCCTGCGGCGTGCCTTCTCCCTGCGCTTCCTGGGCGATGACATGGTCCATGCCCCGCGCGCGTGGCGGACCTCCCCGGAGTTCGCCGGCCTCGCGGACGAGCTGCCAGCCGGTGCGCCGATGGACCACCCGCTCTTCCCGGTGCTCGTGTGATGGGCCTGCGTCTGACGGCCGTCGCCATTGCCTGCGCCGCGAGTCTCGGCATGGGCGCAGCGGGCGCGACGTCGTACGCCGATGCGGCGTATGCAGGCGCGTCCTTCTCCGAGCCAGCCAACGGCATCGCCGTCTCCGACACGGGCGTCATCGCCGCAGCGATGTTCAATCCCCGCACGGTCACCTTCGTCGACGCTGAGGGCACCACGAGCTCCGTGGAGATCGGATGCTCACCGCACGACGTGGCCATCTCACCGTCGGGGACGACGGCGTGGGCGGTGTGCCAGGGGAGCTCGCATCTCATGGTCATTGACGTCGCCACGGCGAGCGTCGCGTCCGCGTCCATGAACGCACCCGGACTCGATGACGTCACCTACCTCCCGCGCGTCGATCAACTCATCTTGTCGTCAATGGACGGCCTCGGCGGCCAAATCTTGCGCGTCGGTGGCGTGACCACAGGGGCCTACGAAGTCATCGATCGCATCGCCACACCGCAGTGGCGGGTGACGCAGCTCGCGCCCAGCGCCGACGGGTCCCACGCCTACGCCCTCACGGACTCGGGTGATCTGCTGCGGGTCGACTTCCAGGAGGGCGATTCGCTGACCCTCATCCGGCGCGGGTCGCCGGATCGCAGCTACCTCTCCATCGCTGTCAATCCCAACTACACCGCGCTCTACGCCGCAGTCCTGGACTTCTCGGATCCGGCGGATATGCGCACCTCCCTCGAACTCATCCAGCCCGCGACGGGGCACCCCCTGCAGAGCGTGCCCCTCGACTACGCCATGTCGATCAGTACGTCGATTGACATCGCTGCGGGCCACCGCACGCTGGCTGTGGCTTCGGGTGTTCCGATTCGCCAGGGCGATGCAGCCTCGGGCTTGGTCGTCGTACCACTCGATGAGCGGGGGCGGCTTGGCACGCCACGGCCCGAGGAGTCTGACGCGATCGGCACCGCAGTGGGCATGAGTGCCGACGGGAGTTGGATCGCCTTCGCCACATCGGACAACAATGTCGTGGGCTCGAGGACCTACGGCGCGCCGTATCCCAAGGCCATCGAGGTGACGGCCACGGCGAGGGGCACGGTGCTCACGGTCTCGGGCACGACCACGTCCCTGGACTACCGGACGCCACTGACCGTGTGGGTCAAGGACCTCACCCGATCCAAGGCGCGGTTTGTTAAGAAGTCACCGGGGGCGTTGGTGAGCAGCACCGGCGCTGTCGCCTGGAAGGGCACGCCCCCGTCGAAGCGATTCGCGCTCTACCTCTCCGGTGGCGGCACGAAGAGCGCGACGGTGACCGTGACAGTGCGCCGATGACGCACATCGAGATTCAGCGGCGTTTCAGTGATCTGGACCCGCTAGGGCACGTCAACAACGTGGCGTATCACGACTATCTCCAGGAAGCTCGCATGGGCCTGATCGGCACGCTTGATGCTGTCGTCAACGACGACTACGCGCAGATCGTCGTGTCCCAGGAGATCCGGCACGTCAAGCCGCTCGGCTACTCCCGCCAGCCGGTCGTCATCGAAGCGAGGGTGACCGACATGGCGCGTACGTCGTACACGATCGTCTATCGCATCCTCGACGAACATGGCGATGTTGCCGCGGAGGCAACGACACGACTGGCGGTCGTCGATACCGTGAGCGGGCGCCCGATGCGCATGCCGGAGGACCTGCGCGAGCGCTTGCTGGCGGCGATCTGACTCAGCCCTGCGACCAGAAGACCTGGTGTCCGTCCGCGCTCCCCGCAGACACGGGTACGCCGTAGGCGCGGGTCAGCGCCTCCGCGGTGAGTGTCGACTCCGCGGTGCCCTGGCTGGCGACGCGACCTCGTGACAGGAGCGTCACGCAATCGGCAAGCGCCGCGAGCCGGCCGAGGTCGTGGCTGACGATGACGATGGCGTCACCAACATCACGGCGGGCGCGCACTGCGGCGTCGAGGTGCGCTTGCCCCGCGAGGTCCAGCGCAGCATCCGCCTCGTCGAGGAGGAGCACCGGCGCTCGCTGGGCAAGGATACGAGCGAGGTGTACGCGTGCGCGCTCACCACCCGACAGCGAGGTGACCGGTCGATCACGGAGGTCACCGAGATCGTGCGCGGTGAGCGCGTCGGCGACGGCGGAGTCGTCATCGGCAGCCTGGGCAGTGCCGCGCCATGGGAGGCGTCCCCAGCCCACGACCTCGCGCACGGTGAAGGGGAAGGCGAGTGGCGTTTCCTGGGCCAGAAGCGCCCGGCGCCGGGCCGCCTCGCGCGCGCCGATGCCCGACCACTTCTCCCCACCGACGACGACCGTCCCCGAGTCGGGGGTGAGGTCGCCCGCGAGCACGGCGAGCAGGGTCGACTTGCCTGAACCGTTGGGCCCGACGAGCGCGTGGATCTCCCCCGCGGCGACCGCAATGCTCACGTCACTGAGCCGACCCCGGACGGTGATCGCGTGTCCCTCGACACCTGTCTTCATGCCCAGCCTCCCTGTGCCGCGCGCGTGCGTCTGAGCAGCAGGATGAACACCGGGGCACCGATGACCGCGGTGATGACGCCGAGGGGCACCTCGACGGGTGAGGCGGCGGTGCGGGCAATCGTGTCCGATACGAGAAGCAGCAGTGCTCCAGCGAGGGCCGAGCCGATGAGGAGCCCACCGTGCCGGGGCCCGATGAGCATGCGCACAGCGTGCGGGACGACAAGTCCAACGAAGGCGATCACGCCGACGACCGCCACGCCCGCCGACACGGCGAGCACGGCGGCTCCGAGTGCGAAGACCCGAGTGCGCTCGACGTCGATGCCCGCTGCCCACGCTGCACGGTCGCCCAGGGCCAGCACGTCGAGGTCGCGTGCAACGACGATGGCGAGAATGGTCGCCAGAATCAGGAAGGGCAATGTCGACCACACGCCCGGCCAGGTCGCCAGTGCGAGGCTGCCGGTCGTCCAGAAGGTCACCGACCGAGCTCCTGCCGCCTCCGACACGGTGATGACGATCGAGAGCACCGCGGCCATGAACGCCGTCACCGCGACTCCGCCGAGCACCACGGTCACGACCTCGGTGCGACCTGATGCGGAGCGCGCGATCCAGAGCACCAGGGCCATGCCCGCGATCCCGGCGACCGTCGCACCAATCGCCGCCAGCCAGGATGAGTACGCCGCCCCGAGTGCGACGGCGACGACCGCTCCGAGTGCGGCGCTCGCCGAGACACCGATGATCCCTGGGTCGGCTAGCGGATTGCGCAGTGTGCCCTGGAGGAGTGCTCCGGACAGGCCCAGGCCTGCACCCACGATGAGCGTGAGTGCGATGCGTGGTGCCCGGATCTCCGTGATGATGGCACTCGTTGTCTCTGCCGCGCCCACGAGCAGCGCGGCAGCAGCCGCCGCGACGAGCACGAGCACCAGCGCGACGAGCGCGACGATGGTGCGGGTCTGACCTGTCATGCCGGTGTCGACGTGACCTGGGCGATCGCCTCGCGCAGGAGTTCGACGAGTGCCCCCGTGCGCGGGCCGTAGGAGAGGAGCACCTCGTCGTCCACGGCCACGACCCGCCTCTCCCGACCAGCAGTTGTCTGAGCGACGCCGGGCAGCGCAAGCAGCCCGTCCATGCCGTTGACCGACTCGAGTCCGCCCGTCATGACGAGAAGGACGTCGGGATCGATCGCGACGAGTGCCTCCGCGGTGAGGGGTGTGAAGGCTTCGAGTCCGGCCTCGGCTCCGGCATCGACCCCGCCCGCGGCGGTGATGAGCGCGTCGGCCCCCGAGCCCCGGCCGCCGAGCAGATAGATCGCGGAAGTTCCGCGCAGATAGAGGAAGGCCACCCGGGGGGCATCACGTGAAGGAGATGTCGATGCGACACCGGGCCCGGCGCTCGATGTCGACGCGCCAGGAAGAGTCGCGAGCAGACCTACGGGATCGACGTCGACCGCCGCCGCGATCGCCGTGGTCCGGGGCGCCATGTCCGCGAGGGTCCATGCCTCGGGCACCTGGACGACGCGCGCGCCCGCGGCCTGGATCTGATCGAGCGCCTCCGGTGGCGTCGTGCGTGCATCCACGATCACGACGTCGGGGTCGAGGGAGATTACGCGTTCGGCAGAGACGTTGTGTGCCTCAGTCACGACGGTAGCCGTGGCGGGCACCTCGCTTGTCTCGTCGCGTCCAACCACGCGGTCGCCTACCCCGAGGGCCACGAGCGTCTCTCCACCGCCGGTGGCGAGGCTGACAATGCGCTGAGGTGTTTGGGGTCCGGGCACCCCCAGCGGGACAATGTCGGGAAGGTCTGCCGCGGTGATGATGAGCGGCTCGTCAGCGGAGGCGTCGAGGGAGTTATCGGGCGCGGGGGATGACTCCGTTGGCGTGGTGGTCGCGCCCGTGACCGGGGTGGTGCATGCCGATGCGCCGAGAGCCACGGTCGTGAGCGCGATCACCGCCAGCGCGACAGCGCGCCACGATAACCGCGGCGCGTCCGCTGATCGGCCGGGGCGACGTACAGACACGGATGCAGTATCTCGAGCGAGCGCGCGAGTGTTCCCGACGCGGTGTCGGGATCTTGCCGACACCGTGTCGGGCGCTCGGAGTCGCGTTGCACCTAGTTTCTTGGGATGCGCCGTCTGCTCGTCGCACTCGTGGCCACTGTCGTGGTGGCGGCCTGGCTATCCCCTGCGCGGGCCGCCACCACTCCGTCCGCTTCGTTGGTGGCCGGTGCCAGTCGCAATGCGGCCCTGGGCGATGCCCCAACGACAAGCGCGGCAGGTGCTGCTAGCCCCCGTGCCAGCGCGAAGGGCCGCAAGGGCCAGACCCTGACGGTGACGCCGACATCCCGCCTGTCGGCGTACGGCCAGACGGTGAGAGTGCAGGGACGTGGCTTCAGCGAACTCGTGGGCATCTACGTCGGCCTGTGCGTGATGCCACGGGCCGGCGCCAAGCCGACGCCGTGCGGTGGCGGTGCCGATCAGGACGGCAGTTCGATGGCCTCGGCGTGGATTTCGTCGAATCCACCTCCCTACGGCGCCAATCTCGCCATCCCCTACAAGCGTGGGGGCGCATTCAGCGTGCGGATCAAGGTCAGCCCGCGAATCGGCTCCTACGACTGCCGCGTGGTGCGGTGTGCCATCGTCGCCCGCGCCGATCACCTGCGCGCCAATGACCGCACCTGGGATGTGGCTGTCCCCGTGACCTTCAGGTAGTTCCCGCACAACTCAAGGAGAAGACATGGGAATCGCAAGAATCGCCGTGATCGGAGCCGCTGCGCTGGCCGCGACGGCCGCGGCTCTCACGGGCGCCCAGGCGGCCGGAGCGGACACTTTCAGTGTCACGGCCAATGGCGTGGCCAACCGTGGCAGTCTCGCGGACTTGGCGCCGAGCTCGCAGGTGACAATGGCGGTGAGCAACCTCCCCGCCAATGTCGGGCTGTATGCCTTCCACTGCCTCGTGCCACCGCCCGGTGCGAGCCCGGTGCCGACGCGGTGCGATGCGGGCACGGGCACCCTCATGTACATCGTCGCGGCGACCGCCCCGCAGACGACCACGCGTCCCCTCACGGTCAATGCGGAGTTCGAGGGCAAGAACCCGAATCCGCAGACGGGCGACACGGGCACGACCGCGGTCAACTGCCGGGTCGATGCCTGTGCGATCTACACCCTGGGCGCGGGCCGCGACAGCGTCAACCCGGCGTACGTCACGACCTTCCGCACGCAGTTTGCCGAGGTCGGTCCGCGCGCGAAGGACTGGGCGACCGCGACGATTCGCGGCCAGGTCATCAAGGGCGCGTGGCAGCCCCGGGTCTCCCGTGCGAAGGCCAGTCCCTTCGTCGTGACGATGAGGTCCGGTCTCACCGCCACCCTCGCGTCCGACGCCTGCCAGGTGAGCCAGGCCGGAGTGATCCGTGCGCTGAAGTCATCGGGCACCTGCACCGTGACGATCACCTCGCCCGGCACGGACGAATGGGCGCCCTTCGAGCGCGAGATCAGCTTCCGACTGACGAAGTAGGGCGCTTGTGCTCGGCCCGGCGAGTGCGACTAGCGAGTCGGTGCGGCGCCCGCGAGCGCAAAGTCGATGGCCGCAACGATCTCGTCGTCAGCGGGACGCCCAGCCTCGATGCGGCGCGTTGCTGACTCGACGACACCCCAGACGTAGGACGCGACGCGATCGGCATCCATGACGCCAAGATCGAGGAGGGCGGAGTGCACGGGTGCGGCGAGCTCGCGGTGCAGCGCCTGCACCTGGGCGCGGCGTACCGGCGGCAGCGTGGCGTCGCCCGCAGCGCGCACGAGTGCGTGACGCCCATCGGCGACGTAGGCGAGGGAGGCGCGGATCCATGCTTCGAGCCGCTCGCGCGGGGGCTGTACGCCGTCGATAGCCAGCGCAAGGTGGTCGATCCAGGCGGTGAGCTCGTCCACGAGCACGTCGGCAATGAGGTCGGAGGCGGAGCGGTAGTACTCATAGACCGCAGAGCGGGAGAGGCCCGTGCGCTCGGCTACGGCCCCCATGGTCACAGTGCCCGACTCGCGCATGACGCTCGCCGCCGCGAGGACAAGGGCGTCGCGGCGCTGCTCCCGGTGCTCCGCGAGGCTGGGCGCATCGATCTTGGGCACCTCGTCATCGTGCCACGACCCGCGGTCCGAGGCACTCCGAGGTGGCCACACCCTGGGGAGCAGGCACACTGGTGACATGAGCCGCGAAGGTCGCTCAACGTCCCTCCCGCGAGGCCGCGTGTGGGCGACGGTAGTGCTGACGGCGCTGGTCGCACCAGTGGGGAGCGTGGGCGTCGGTGCCGGTCTCGCGCGCTGGGCTGACGCCACCACCGGCGGAATGGCCGGGCTCGCGGCAGGGGTAGGCGGCCTCATCATCGGCGGGCCACTCCTGGCTTTCACGATCTACACCGTGTGCCTGGTGACTCTCCTGCGGCCGGTGCCCCTGCGACGGTGGATCGCCCTGCTGGTGATGCTGGCCACCATCATCGTGGAACCCATCGCCTTCATCATCGGTCTGCGCATCGTCGGCGATCAGCAAGTGGGCCTGCTCGGCGTAGCCCTGGTCATGCTGGTCCTCCTGGGAGCGGGCGCATATGCCGGGGTCCTGGCCGCGCGGCGTGACGCGCCAGCCACTGCGGCAGACTGACGTCATGGAACCCCGGGGCTGGTGGACGGTCGGACTCACCGCGCTCGCGGGCCCGATCGGAGCCGTGGCCGGCGCGTTCATCCTCTACACCGTCGGCGGCAGCTTCGGACTCGCGGCCGGGGTGGGTGGCCTGATCCTCGGCGGGCCGCTCGCGGCTGTCGCGGTCTTCGGCATCTGCCTGCTGACCCTCCTCAGGGACTGGGGCCTGAAGGGCCGTCTGGCGATGTCGCTCATGGTGGCCGGCGCGCTGCTGGACGCGATCATCATCGTGCTGGCCCTGCGCGCGATCGGCGGATCGTCGTTTGCCGACGCGGCGTTGTTCGGCGTAGGCATCATGTCGATGGCGGTCCTGGGCGCCGGTGCCCATGTCGCCATCTCGACAGCGGATAGATAAGCGTCGGGCGTCGCCTGGACTTCACCTGGCGTCCAGCGTGCCGTCACCTGAGCATGGCAGGGTCCGCGCATGACCGGGATCGCCCGAGGCTTCGCCGCGTTCGCGGGAGGAGCCCTCATCGGGCTGTCGCCCTTCCTGCTCGCTGCCTGCACCTCTGCCCAGCAGGCGGAGCAGGCTGGGTCGCCGAGTGAATCGGTGCAGTGCGGCACGGTGTTCGCCTCCGTGGATTCCCTCAATGCGGCGTACGCCGAACTCGATGCGGGCGTGGCCGCCGGTGAGAGCCCGACCAACCTGCAGCCCCTGGGCGCCAAGATCAACAGCCTCACCTTCGACGCGGTCAACCAACTCCAGGGCGCATCCAAGGAGTCGCTGACGACGGTGCAGACCGCCGCGCAGCGGATCGTCGACACGCTCGTGCAGGCCCAGGGCGCCGGCACGACCGGAGATGTCCTCGCGCAAGAGCTCGCCGCCACGCGGCCGGAGGGGCTCGATGCGGCGATCGCCGATCTGGAGGCCTTCGCCCAGGAGGCGTGCGGCTCAGGGTGAGGCGAGGGCGTGGGTCGGGCGTCAGCCACGGGGATGCGGTGGAGCCCGGCGATGGCTAGGTGAGTTCCGGCGCCCGCATCGGCGTGAGCGACGACGTCACCCGAGTGAAGCGCTCGGTGCCCTCGGTCGCGTGCGCGCCGGTCTCGACGTACGCCGCCCAGTCCTGAGCGGCCTGCGCGATCTCCTCGCGGGAGCGGCCGACGAAGTTCCACCACATGTAGAGCGGTTCGTCGAGGGGTTCACCGCCGAGGATGAGTAGGCGCGCGGCATCGCTCACGGCGAGCGTGATCTCGTCGCCGTGAATGCGCAGGTCGACCAGTTGACCTTCGCGCGCGGGGATGGCGAGCGGTCCGCCGGTCGATGCCACGGCACCGCCGATCTGGAGCGCGCCGGAGATCACGTAGACGGCGTACTCGAAGTCGGGGCGCAGCGGCCACACAGACGTGCCAGCGCGCAGGTCGGCTTCCATCCCGACCACGGGGGTGTCGGCGCGCGCCTCACTCACTGCGCCGGCGTACTCGCCAATGAAGACCGTCGCGGTGCCGTGGCCGACATCGATCCGCGGCAGGTCCGCGTGATGGGCGAATGCCGACGCGCCATCGCGGGTGGTGGACGGCTGCGCGATCCACAGTTGTACGCCGTGCAGCGTGCCGGTCGTGCGCACCGACTCCTCCGCGTGCGCGATGCCGCGGCCCGCCGTCATGAGGTTGAGCTGGCCGGGGCGGATGAGCTGCTCGGAGCCGAGTGAATCGGTGTGCAGCACCGCGCCCTCGACGAGCCAGGTGACGGTCTGCAGGCCAATGTGCGGATGGGGGCCGACGTCGAGGCCGGAGGTCTCGGTGACGACCTCCGGACCCATGTGGTCCGCGAAGCACCAGGCGCCCACCGTGCGCAGACCGCGCCGCGGGAGCGCCCGCCGCACGCGAAAGCCGCCAACTTCGGCGACCTTCGCGTCGTGGACGAGCGATTCCGTGGGCTTTGTCATCTTGCGCCGCGCTCCGGGGGGCAGGAAGTGCGGGGGAGGATGACAAACCAGGTGGTGGGTCGCCCCGTGGTGGTGGGTCGACTCATGCGTCGGGGGTGCTGGCGTCCACGCTGGCATGCGCCGCGGGGATCGACCCGAGGCGGCCGGCCTCGTAGTCCTCGAATGCCTGCATGAGCTCGGCCTTAGTGTTCATGACGAAGGGGCCGTAGGCCGCGACGGGCTCGCGGATGGGCTGGCCGCCCAGTATGAAGACGTCGAAGCCGCCGAGGCGCGACTCCTGCACGGGATCGGCGGCGATCGTGATCGTGTCGCCCGAGCCCATGACCGCGGTCTGGCCTGACTTCAGTGCGCGCCGGCTGGTGCCCGAGCCGACCTGACCGTCGCCGGAGAGGGCGTAGACGAGCGCGTTGTAGTCCGTGCGCCACGGCAGCGTGACCTCAGCTCCGGGTGCGATCGTCGCGTGGATGAGCGTCGCCGGGGTGTAGGTCTCACCGGGGCCGTGAACGCCGGCCAGCTCACCGGAGATGATCCGCAGCAGCGCGCCGCCGTCGGGAGAGGTCGCCAGGCCCACCTGGCCGGAGCGCAGATCCTGATAGCGCGGCTCGGCCATCTTGAGCGTGCTCGGCAGGTTGACCCAGAGCTGGAGACCGTGGAAGAGACCTCCGCTGACGACGAGGTGCTCCGGCGGCTTCTCGATGTGCAAGATGCCCGCGCCCGCGGTCATCCACTGGGTGTCGCCGTTGGTGATGACGCCGCCGCCGCCGTGCGAGTCAGCGTGCTCGAAGATCCCGTCGATGATGTAGGTGACGGTCTCGAAGCCGCGGTGCGGATGCCACGGGGTGCCCTTGGGCTCGCCGGGCGCGTACTCCACCTCGCCCATCTGGTCCATCATGATGAAGGGGTCGAGCGCGCGGAGGTCGATGCCCGCGAAGGCACGGCGTACAGGGAATCCCTCACCCTCAAAGCCGCGCGGTGCAGTGGTGATCGAGACGACCGGACGGTCCTTGAGTGCGGGGTCGGGCTGCTCCACGCGCGGCAGGGTCAGCGGGTTGTCGACGGTCACGGCGGGCATGGGGACCTCTCACGGATAGTTGATCGTTGAACTATATGTTACCCTCTTTTCCATGGATGTCCAGCCGACTCCCTCCGAGGGGGGGTACGCCGGCCCGCGCATGCCCGCCCTCTATCTCGGGCACGGTGCCCCCCCGCTGCTGGACGATCGGCTCTGGACCCGCGAGCTCGCCGACTGGTCAAGCGCCCTGCCGAGGCCGAGGGGGATCGTCATCCTCAGCGCCCACTGGGAGTCCGCACCCCTCGCGATCTCCGCCGCCGCTGCCGGCACACCGCTCGTCTATGACTTCTCGGGCTTCCCGGAGCACTACTACCGGATGACCTACTCCACGCCGGACGCCTCCGCGCTCGCCGCACTCGTGCGCTCGGTGCTGCCCGATGCGCAGGAGCTCTACGAGCACACTTCACGCGGGCTGGATCACGGCGCGTGGGTGCCGCTAAAGGTGATGTATCCCGACGCCGACATCCCCGTCGTTCAGATGTCGATCCCCGCCCAGGACCCTCAGGCCCTGCTTGAGCTCGGTGGGCGGCTTCGGCCGCTGCGCGACCACGGCATCCTGCTCGTCGGCTCGGGCTTCCTCACGCATGGACTGCCCTTCCTCACCGACTGGTCGACCGGTGCGACTCCGCCGGGATGGTCTGTCGACTTCGACGCGTGGGCGGCCGACGCGCTCGCGCGCGGTGACGTCGACGAGCTCGCGCGCTTCCGCGAGGCTCCCGGCATGCCCTACGCCCACCCCACGGTCGAGCACTTCACGCCGATATTCGTGGCCCTCGGCGCGGCGGAGGATCCCGGGGCCGCGCCCGAGACGACCATCACGGGCTCGTTCTACGGCCTGAGCAAGAGGTCCTTCCAGGTCGCGTGATCTCCCGCCCGGTGTTCTGCGGTCGGAAAGTGCCACCCAGTGACCGGATTCGACCACAGAACGCCCCGCGCGACCGCCTGCGCCGCGCGACCGCCAACGCCCCGCGCGACCGCCTGCGCCGCGCGACCGCCTGGGATGATGGTGGCGTGGACTTCCCGCGCGTCGACGGGCGATCGCTGTCGGGCGCGGAGTTCGCGCTCCCGGGTGACCTGCCGGCCCCGCGCACACTCGCGCTGCTCGCCTTCCAGCAGCGGCACCAGGCCTGCGTCGACCGTTGGATCGCGCGCGCTGAGGCGGCCGGTGTGCCCGGCTCCCCTGTCGACATGACCGCTGGCGACGCGACCTGCGTCCTGGAGATCCCCGTGCTCTCGACGCGCTGGAAGCTCGGCCGCGGATTCATCGACGGCGGCATGGCTGCGAGCATTCGGATCCCACGGGTGCTCGCCCGGACGATCACCGTCTATACCGACGTGTCGGCGTTCCAGAAGGTGCTGGGGATCCCCGGATCCGACGAGGTGCAGGCCTGCGTGGTCACACCCGAGGGCGAGGTGCTCGCCCGCGCGCCCGGTGAGCCCACGGATGCAGCGTGGGGGCTGATCGCGGAGGCTCTGGGACTCTCGTAGTTGTGCTTCGTGTTCCGGATTTGCACTATCGACCCGCGTCCTGCCCGATAGCGCAAATCCGGAACATGAAGCATGGACGGGCTCGGAGGCTAGGGCTCGGGGAGCGTCCCCACCACGCGCAGCGAGCCGTCTGCGCGCGCCTTCACGACGACCGCCTGCCCTGACGCCGGCACCACGCCGGTGACATCCGTGATGTTGACCTGGTGACCCACGAGCACGAGGACTCCGCGCTGGCCGCGGTGGCGCGCGATGAGTGCGCGCACCTTCGCCGTCCGCCGAGCAGCCACGGTGCTCGACACCGTGAAGCTGGAGTCCAGGGCCGGGTACGCCGTCACCTTGCCAATGGCCAGCAGTCGCGCAGTGTCGCGCGCGCGGCACCAGCGGCTCGTGAGCACACGCTGCACGGGCACGCGCTCGCGCCGCCACCGCGCACCGATCGCGATGGCCTGACGGCGGCCTTCGGCGGAGAGGTTGCGCTGCGTCGAGCAGTCACCGAGCCGGAAACCCGGTGGGTCTCCGGTCCCCGGGGCGAGGGCGTGGCGCAGCAGGACGGCGTACCCGCGGCCGGTGCGCAGCGCCTGCCAGATATCGGCGCGCGGCGTGAGGCGCACGTCGGCCGACGGGGCACGGGTGGACGCTGACGACCCGGGTGCGTCGGCGTAGGCAGCCGGGCCGGGCGCGGTGAGAAGGGCGGCGACGACGGCCAGCGCCGCCCCCGCCCCGATGACGCCGCGCGCGCGAAGGCCGCTCATGTCATGCCGGTCGGTCGTGCGCGGGATCGTGATGCACGTGACGCTTGATGTGCGGCAGCACGCGGTTGAGCGCGATCGGTACGGCGACGAGGATGACGACCGTGCCGATGCCCCAGGACCCACCGAGCACGATGGCGCTGAGCAGGGCGATCGCGTCCACGCACAGGCGGGCGAACCCCAGGGAGCGCCCGGTACGGAAGGCGATCGATCGCACGACCTGGTCGTAGGGGCTCGCGCCGAGATCAGAGGCGAAGATGCCCAGGATGCCTGCGCAGAAGAAGAGCAGCCCGACGATCCACAGCGGGATCCGCCCGGCCAGGGTCCAGTCCGATGCCCCGATGGCCGCGAGGCCCAGGCGCGTGACGTCCACGACTACCGCGATCCCGATGAAGGAGATGAGGGTGCCGATCGCTGGTCGCAGGCCCAGCGCCCACGACATGAGCACCATGAGGACACTCGCGAGCACGAGGACGGTGCCAACGCTGAGGCCACTGGTGCGTGACAGTGCGGTGAAGAGCGCATCCGGGGGCGCCACGCCAAAATCGGCGTCGATCATCATGCCGAGGCCGACACCGACCAGCGCGACTCCGACGATGAGGGCCACCCACGCGCGCGGGGTCCGCAGCGGGCTGCGAGCAAGGGGGTCGGCGACGGCCACCTGTCGAGCCTAGGGCCGCCGGGCCGCGCGATGCCGTACCGGCGCCGGGAGCTTGGACGAGAGACCTTCCGCGCGAAGCCCGACTGCGGCACTATCGGTCCATGTCCACGATCGAAGCCTTCGACCCGCCCGAGGTGCGCCGGCGCGAGCAACGCGGCTGGTACTTCTACGACTGGGCGGCCTCTGCCTTCTCCACCACGGTCGGCACCGTCTTCCTCGGTCCCTACCTCACCGAGATCGCGAAGTCCGCGCAGGAGGCGGGGGAGCAGATCACGCTCCTCGGCGTCATCCCCGTCACCGCGGAGTCCTATGTCCCCTACGGCGTCGCCCTGTCGGTCGTCGTCCAACTGCTGCTCATGCCCATCGTGGGTGCCATCGCGGACACGGCGAAGTCCAAGAAGTCGGTTATGGGGGTCTTCGCCTACATCGGTGCCTTCGCGGTCATGGGCATGTTCTTCCTCCAGGGCACCAACTACCAACTCGGCGGCATCCTCTTCATCATCGCCAACGCCGCATTCGGTGCCGCGATTGTCGTCTACAACTCCTTCCTGCCCGAGATCGCTACGCCGGACGAGCGCGATGGTGTCTCCTCCCGCGCATGGGCAATGGGCTACGCGGGCGGCATCATCCTGCTGGTCGCCAACCTCGTGCTCTTCCTCGGCCATGAGAGCTTCGGCATCACCGAGACGATGGCTGTGCGGATCGCGCTCTTCTCCGCGGGTGCGTGGTGGGCGATCTTCACGCTCATCCCGCTCGCCCGGCTGCGCAACCGGCCGAATCCCCTCGCCTCCGAGGTGCAGCAGGGCGGTGAGCGACGCGGCATCGGCATCCGTCAACTCGCGCACACCATGCGCGATCTGCGCCGCTACCCGGTGGCGCTGCTCTTCGTCGTCGCGTTCTTCTTCTACAACGACGGGATCCAGACCGTCATTGCACTCTCGGCGACGTACGCCGACCAGGAGCTCGGCCTGGAGACCACGATCATCATCGTGGCCGTGCTCATCGTGCAGATCGTGGGCATCGCCGGTGCCCTGCTCCTCGGGCGTGCCGCGCGCCGCTACACGGCGAAGAAGGTCGTCATCTTCAGCCTCGTGCTGTGGACCATCGTGCTCGTCGTGGCCTTCCTACTGCCTGCCGGATCGAGCCTGCCCTTCCTCTTCCTCGCGGCGTTCATCGGATTTGTCCTCGGTGGGAGCCAGGCGCTGTCGCGATCGCTCTTCGCCCAGCTCGTCCCGCGAGACCGCGAGGCGGAGTACTTCTCCTTCTACGAGATATCCGGCAGCGCGAGTTCTCTCCTCGGGCCGCTGATCTTCGGTCTCACCCTGCAATTCCTCGGGTCCTACCGCGTGGCGAT